>CAYWSG010000011.1:0-64081 GCA_964461055.1 uncultured Enterobacteriaceae bacterium
CCGGAACTCTTCTTCGGCAATCCCGGAACTCTTCTTCGGCAATCCCGCAACTTTTCTTCGGCAATCCCGCGACTTTTCTTCGGCAATCCCGGGACTTTTCTTCGGCAATCTTCAGGCGCGCAGCACGCACTTGGCGTAGAGGCCCGGAAAGGTGCCGGTGGGGTCGTAGCGCGCCTTGAGGTCGCGGTACGTGTCGCCCCCGTAGAGGCGATGGAACTCCTCCTCCGGAAAGAAGCTGTCCGAATAGAGCGACTTGATGCCGCCGAGCTCGGTGACCTTGCGCTCGATGAGGCGGTTGAAGTGCCCCGCCGGGTAGTGCTCGCGCGTGCGCTTCACGTCCCAGAAGCCGAAGTTGACGTACCAGTCGTGGCGCATGGGGTAGAGGGAGAAGGATCCGCCCCTCTGCGCATCGAAGCCGATGGGGCAGATCCACTGCGGCCAGAGCGCGATGTTCGCGGCGTAGAAGTCGAGGAACTCCGCCGCGCGCGCGATCGGGATGTCGACGTCCTGGATGATCGACTCGGAGTGCAGGCCGAGCAGGCGCTCAACCTTCTTCGTCACGCCGGCCCGGCTGTTCCAGCGCATGATTTTCGTATAGGTGCGCGAGCCGAGCCGCGACTTGCCGTAGACGAACCGCCTGACGAGCGGGTTCTGCGCGAAGACGTTCTTGGAGCACCAGAACCAGTCGGTGTCCCAGCGCCACAGGTAATCCTTGATGGTGAGGTAGTCCTCGCGCTTCTCGCGGATGGACCGGTAGTAGATGTTCTCGAACGTGTAGTCGCTCGTATAGGGTGCGGATTCCGCGAAATGACCCAGGGTGATGTACATCTCCCGGGGCCCGAACACCGTGCCGTCGATGAAGTCGACGGCGCGCGAGCTCAGCTGGCTCTCGAGCGCCTTGAAATACGCGACGGGATCGCCGAAAGCGAGATGCGTGAGGCGTACATAGGGCTTCACCGGGATGGTCTTCGCCTTGACGCGCAGCGCGTAGCCGAGCGTGCCGTAGGAGTTCGGAAAGCCGTAGAAAAGGTCGGCGTGGCCGTTGTCGGGCCGGCAGGTGACGATGCGACCGTCGCCGAGCAGCACGTCGGCCTCGAGCACCGTGTCGTGCACGAGCCCGTAGCGATGCGACGAGGACTCGATGCCCACGCCGGCGAGCGCGCCGCCGAGCGTGATGGTCTTCAGCTGGGGCACCACGGCGGGCATGACCCCGAGCGGCAGGCAGGCGTCGACGAGCGTCTCGTACGGCGTCATGCCCTCGGCCTCGACGAAGCCCTCGCCGACCCTCAGGACCTCGTTGAAGGCGCGCACGTCGAGGCGCCGGCGCGGCGCCGCCTCGCGGTCGCGGAAGAGGTTCGACGTCTCCTTCTCGAGCGCGACCGCGCCCTGGCTAGCCTTGAGCCTGGCGGCCAGCTCTTCTTTCTTCCTGGCGTGGCGTTGCGTCGCCGGCATAGAGGAAATCCCGTGTCATCGGATAGCTCGTGCGCGTGACGTTGCCCTTCGAGAAGACGATCTGGAAGAGGTGCGTCTGCCCGTTCGGCGCGCGGAACATCTCCGCGCAGCCGTAGAGGTACACGCGCCAGATGCGCCGGAAGCGCTCGTCGAAGCGCCGGGGGTCGAGCGCGCGGATCCTGTCCCAGTTGCGGTCGAAGCGCTCGGCCCAGTGATCGAGCGTGAGCGCATAGTGCCGGCGCAGGTTCTCGACGTCGAGGACCTCGAGCCCGGCGCGCTCCATCTCGACGATCGTGTCGGCGAGGCTCGGGATCCAGCCGCCCGGGAAAACGTACTTGCGGATGAAGAAGTCGGTGTCGAAGCGCCCGACGTGGCCGATGAAGTGGATGAGGCCGAGGCCGCCCGGCTTGAGGAGGCTCGCATGCGCCCGGATCACGTCCCCGAGCTGGTCGCGCCCCGCGTGCTCGAGGCAGCCGATGGACACGAGCTTGTCGAAGCGCCCGGCGAGCTCGCCGCCGCCGGCGCGGAAGTCGGCATGCATCTGCACGGCGTTGCGGATGCGGAAGCGCTCGATCTGCCGGCGGGCGTGCTCGGCCTGGGAGCCGGTCGTGTTGATGCTGGTGATCCGCACGCCGTAGTGCTGCGCCGCGTGCATGAGGAAGCCGCCGAAGCCGCTGCCGACGTCGACCACCTCCTCGCCCGGCTGGAGCAGCACCTTCCGCGCCACGTGGTCGGCCTTGGCGCGCTGCGCTTCCTCGAGCGTTCGCGTCTGGGAAGGCCCGCTGTCGATCCAGTACGCGCAGGTGTAGAACATGTACGGGTCGTCGAGCCAGAGCTTGTAGAACTCGGGCGTCAGCGCATAGTGGAACTCGGCGTTCTTGTTCGCATGGCGCCGGTTCGCATTCGTATGGAGGAACTCGTGCCAGCGGTTGAGCCAGCGCACGAGGCGCGTGGGCTGGTCCATTCCCCCCTGCATGCCGGCGGCCAGCGCGCGCGGCAGGCTCCCCTCGATGTCGATGTCGCCGTCGAAATAGGCCTCGAGCAGGCCCACGTGCCCGAAGAGGGCGATGCGGCGATAGGCACGCGCGTTGCGGAAGACGAGCTCGAACGCCGGCTGCCCCTTGGCGAAATCGAGCACGCCGCCGCCGGCGAAGCGCACCACGAACGGCACGCCCGTTTGTGCCTGAACTTGTCGCAGCGTATTCTCGACGTAGCTTCTCACGGCGCCTTGACCTTCCTCACGGCGCGGATTCTACCGTTCCACTCCGAGCCCGGGACACGTGCCGCTCGAACGTCAAATAGGCAAAACAAATCGACGTCATTGCCTTTTTCCATTTGCCCTATATGGCAGCGTGGGCTAACCTGCCCTCTTCTATTGGAGGACCCTTATGAAAGCACTTAAAGGAACTAAAACGCACGAGAACCTGAAGGCGGCGTTCGCGGGCGAATCCCAGGCGAACCGCCGTTACCTCTATTTCGCTGCGAAAGCCGACGTGGAAGGCCAGAACGACGTTTCGGCGCTCTTCCGCTCCACCGCCGAAGGCGAGACCGGCCACGCGCACGGGCACCTCGAGTACCTGGAGGCGGTGGGCGACCCGGCGACCGACCTGCCGATCGGCCGCACGCGCGACAACCTGAAAGCCGCGGTGGCTGGCGAGACGCACGAGTACACCGACATGTACCCGGGCATGGCCAAGACCGCGCGCGAGGAAGGCTTCACCGAGATCGCCGACTGGTTCGAGACGCTGGCAAAGGCCGAGCGCAGCCACGCGAACCGCTTCCAGAAGGCGCTGGACGCGCTGGCCGACTAGGCTGTAGCCGCAGCAGGAAGTTATGAGAGAAGGCTCGCTCGAAGCTCCCACGCGGCATCCTCTCGACTGGAAGAATCCCGAGTTCTGGGACCAGGCGAAGGCCGAGCAGGAGCTCGAGCGGATCTTCGACATCTGCCACGGCTGCCGCCGCTGCGTCAGCCTGTGCACCGCCTTCCCGACGCTGTTCGACCTGGTGGACGAGTCGCCCACCATGGAGGTCGACGGCGTCAAGAAGGAGGACTACTGGAAGGTCGTGGACCAGTGTTACCTCTGCGACCTCTGCTACATGACGAAGTGCCCCTACGTTCCGCCGCATCCGTGGAACGTGGACTTCCCGCACGTCATGCTGCGGGCCAAGGCGATCAAGTTCAGGCAGGGGCGCAGCTCCTCGCGTCCGCTTCGCGATCGCCTCCTCTCGTCGACCGACGCGATGGGCAAGCTCGCCGCCATCCCGGTCGTCGCGCAGACCGTCAACGCGGTGAACCGCAATTCGCTCGCGCGGGGCGCCCTGCAATCGGTGCTCGGCGTGCACAAGGACCGCGAGCTGCCGCCCTATGCGCCCGGCAAGTTTCGCTCTTCATTCAAGAAATCTTCCTCGTTCCCGGCGAAGGACGGGGCGAAAACCCCGGGCAAGGTGGCGATCTTCTCCACCTGCTACGTGAACTACAACGAGCCGGGGATCGGCCACGATCTGCTCGCCATCCTCGAGCACAACGAGATCCCCTACGAGATCGTCGAGAAAGAGGCGTGCTGCGGCATGCCCAAGCTCGAGCTCGGCGACCTCGAGGGCGTCGACGCGCTCAAGCAGAAGAACATTCCCGTGCTCGCGCGCTACGCGCGCGAGGGCTACGCGATCCTCGCGCCGGTCCCGTCCTGCGCGCTCATGTTCAAGCAGGAGCTGCCGCTCATGTACCCGGACGACCCGGAGACGGCCGCGGTGCGCGACGCCATGTGGGATCCGTTCGAGTATTTCGTCCAGCGGCGCAAGGACGGCCTGCTCAAGACCGAGTTCAAGCAGCCGCTCGGCAAGGTCTCCTATCACATCCCCTGCCACTCGCGGGTGCAGAACATGGGGCAGAAGACGCGCGAGCTGCTCGAAGCGATCCCCGGCACCGCCGTGAAGACCGTCGAGCGCTGCTCCGGGCACGACGGCACCTGGGGCGTCAAGGCCGAGTACTACGCGAACGCCATGAAGATCGGCCGCCCGGTGTTCCGCCAGATGGCCGAAGGGCCGGACGGCTCGGGCGCCGATTACGTGAGCTCCGACTGCCCGATCGCCGCCCGCCACATCCTGCAGGGCATGGGCGAGGACGGCGGCGGCGTCATCGCCGCGCAGAAGGCCCATCCGCTCACGCTGCTTCGCAAGGCGTACGGGATTTAGGTCCCTTATTGCAGTGCTTCTTCTGGGCGGCTGCGTGCCCATGCCGCCCCTCGACGCGCAGCATGCGCCCGCCGTCGCCGTCCTCGGCGATACGCCCTACTCCACGACCGAAGCCGGCCGCCTCGACCGGCTGATCGGCGACCTCAACGCGCGGCCGCTCGCGTTCGTGGTCCACGTGGGCGACCTCGGCACGAGCGCGCAAGCCTGTCGCGACGACTGGCTCGCGGCCCGCCGGGCGCAGCTCGGGCGCCTCAGCCATCCGCTCATCGTCCTGCCCGGCGACAACGACTGGAGCGACTGTCACCTTCAGGGCGCCGATCCGCTCGCGCGCCTGGCGCGCTGGCGCGAGCTCTTCTGCGTCGCGCCAGCGTCGATCCGCGTCGAGCGGCAGCCGGGCCCCTACTGCGAGCACGTGCGCTGGCGGATCGGCGAGACGCTCTTCGTCGCGCTCAATGTCCCCGGCAACCGCAACAACGCGCGGCAGCCGGAGGAGCATCGACGGCGCATGGAGGCCGCGCTCGCGTGGCTCGAGGCGGCCGCGCGCCTCGAGCCCAGGCGCCTCGTCGTCCTCATGCACGCCAACCCCTATCTCGCCGCGAAACCCTACCGCGTCCTCATGGAGCGGCTGCAGGCGCTGGCGTCCCGTCGCCCGGGCCGCGTCGTGCTCGTGCACGGCGACACGCACATCGCGAAGGACGACGAGCCGTCCCCCGGCCTGCGGCGCATCGAGGTGTGGGGCTCGCCCTTCGTCGGCTGGACGCGGCTCGTGCTCGGCGAGGCCCTCGAAGTGGAGAGCAGCATCGCCTACTGAACCGCGCTAGCGAAGCTCCTCGTCGATCAGGACTTCGACGTTGCGCGCCGTGTTCGGCACGGGCGCGCTGAGGCCCTCGAGGTCGCCGGGCTGCGGCGCGGCGCTGCCGGAGCGGGACACGCGCGCCACGACGACCACCTGCGAGTGGGCGGAGAGCTTGCCGGCCGGGGTCATCGCCATGCTGTCGTCGAGCTTGAACGCGAGCGGCAGGTCGCTCACCTTGCGCCGGAGCACCGCGAGCGGCATCCCGGCGCCCTGCGCCGGGCGCGCGAAGACGAACACGGTGTCGTCCGGCGCGGCCTTCCCGGCGATCTCCGGCGAGAGCTTCACCATGCCGGTCACTCCCGCGGCGGCCGTTTGCTCGGTTCCTGCGGATCCCTGCTTCGCCAGCACCCGCGCCTGCTCGACGTTCGTGCGCACCATGCGGGCGTCTTCCGACTCGGGAGGAATGTGCGGGAGCATGCGCTCCCACAGCGCGGCCGCCTGCGCGTAGTTCCCCTGCTCGAACGCCGCGGTGCCGGCGAGCGCGAGCGCCTTGAGGTTGTCCGGGTCGAGCTCGAGCGCGCGCAGGACGAGCCTTTCCGGCTCGCCCTTCAGCGACTGGCCCTGCGCCATGGCGAGCGCGTCGGCGAGGTCCGCGAGGAGCCGCGGGTCCTTCGGCGAGCGCTCCGCGGCATGCCGGAACGCGCGCGCCGCCTCCTCGAAGCGGCCGAGCACCTGGTAGGAACGTCCGAGCATCGTCCAGCCCTGCACGTCCTCCGGCGTCTTTTCCAGCCGCTCGGCGAGCCGCCCCACCAGCGCCTCGATCTCGGCCGGGCCGATCGTGGGCTCGGCGGCCGGCTGGAGGGCGGCCGGATTGCCGACCGCGAGATAGACGGCAAGCGCGAGAACGGGAACGCCGGCCGCCGCGGCGAGGGCGAGCCCGCGCGCGCCGTGCGGCTGCGCGGCGCCTTCCTCGTCGGAGACGTCCTCGAGCAGGCGCTTTTCCAACTCCTCTCGCGCGCGGTCGTAGTCGGCCTGCGCTAGCGTGCCGGCCTTCAGGTCGGCGTCGAGCTCGCGCAGGTGGTCGCGGTACACCGCGATGTTCAGCGCCCGGGCGGAGAGCGGGGCCGCGCCGCCGCGGCGCACGAGCGGCCGCACGACGAGCGCGACGACCGCCGCCGCGAGCAGCAGGGCCAGGATCCAGAACACGATCATTCGCGGGTCGCGTCCAGCAGCCGGGCGGCGCGCTCGCGCTCCTCGGGCGTGAGCGCCACGGGCGCCTGCCGCGCGCGGCGCACGCGCCGCGCGAGCAGCCACACGCCAAGGGCGAGCAGCAGGAAAGGCCCCGTCCAGAGAAGCACCGTCGTCGCCTTGAGGGGCGGCCGGTAGAGGACGAAGTCGCCATAGCGTGCGACGAGGAGATCGACGACTTCCTGCTCGCTCTTCCCGGCCGCGAGCTCGGCGCGGATGCGGTTACGCATGTCGAGCGCGAGCTCGGCATTCGAGTCGGCGAGCGTCTGGTTCTGGCACACGAGGCAGCGCAGCTCGGAAGCGAGCGCCATCACCCGCTTGTCCAGGCTCTGCTCCCTCGCGTCTGCGCACGCCCGTCCGGAGATCAACAGGAGCGGAAGAAGCAGCGAAAGAACGAGCGCGGCCGACCTACTCACGCTTCAGCTCGCGGATGAGGGGGACGATGCGCTCGGACATGACCTGCGGCGTCACGGGGCCGATCTGCTTGTAGCGGATGATGCCCTTCTTGTCGATCACGTACGTTTCCGGCACTCCGTAGACGCCGTAGTCGAAGCCGACGGCGCCCTTCACGTCGTAGAGCGAGGTGGTGAAGGGATCGCCGTACTTTGCAAGCCAGCGCAGGCCGTCTTCGCGCTGGTCCTTGTAGTTGAGGCCGTAGAGCGGCGCGAGCCCCGTCCTGGCGAACTCGACGAGCAGCCCGTGCTCGTCGCGGCAGGCGACGCACCACGAGGCCCAGACATTGAGCACCCAGACCTGTCCGAGCGTGTCCCGGGAAGCGAACACCTTGTCGGGCTGCGCGAGGAGCGGAAGCTCGAACGCGGGCGCGGGCTTTCCCACGAGCGGCGAGGGAACTTCGCGCGGGTTGAGCGTGAGCCCCACCGCGAGCACGCCGACCAGCACCGCGAACACGCCGACGACGGTCCAGGCCTTGCGATTCACGCCATGGCCTCCCGCGAGCGCTCCTTCGCGGCCGCCTCGGCGCGACGCGCGACGCGGTAGCGGCGGTCGCTCGCCGCGAGGAAGCCGCCGATCGCCATGAGCAGGCACCCACCCCAGATCCAGTCGACGAAGGGCTTGTACTGCACGCGCATCACCCAGGCGCCGCCGTCCACCGGGTCGCCGAGGGACACGTACAGGTCCCTCGTCAGGCCGGTGTCGATGGCCGCCTCGGTCATCGGCATCTGCTGCACCGTGTACACGCGCTTCTCCGGCCGCAATGTCGTGACGTGGCGGCCTTCGCGCGTCACCTCGACCGTCGCGCGCGCCGCGCGGTAGTTGGGGCCGTCCACGGCGCCCACCTCGCGCAACGCGAACACGTAGCCCGCCATTTCGACCTGGTCGCCCGGCTGCATGCGCACGTCCTGCTCCTGCTCGTAGCCGTTCACCAGCGCGACGCCCACCACGAACACGCCCACGCCGACGTGCGCGAGGACCATGCCGTAGTGCGCGCGCGTCTGCTTCCAGCGCTTGCGGAGCGTGAGGACGCTCGTGAGCACGATCCAGATCGCGAGCGCGAGCGAGAAGCCGACGAGCGGCTTCCACGTCCCGAGGAAGAGCGGCAGCGCGAGCCCGACGACGAGGCTCACGCCGAGCGCCCAGCGCAGGAGCGCCGCGAGCTCCGGAAGCGAGGCGCGCTTCCAGCGTGCGAGCGGGCCGACGCCCATGAGAAAGAGCGCCGGCGCCATGAGCGGCCCGAACACCGTCTCGAAGTACGGCGGCCCGACCGAGATCTTGCCGGCGCCGAGCGCATCGAGCACGAGCGGATAGAGCGTGCCGAGGAACACCGATCCCGCCGCGGCCGCGAGGAGGACGTTGTTCGCGAGGAGCAGGCTCTCGCGCGAGAGCGGCTTGAACTCGCCCCCCAGGCCGATGCGCGAGGTGCGAAGCGCATAGAGGACGAGCGCGCCGCCGATTAGCACGACGAAGAGCGCGAGGATGAAGATGCCCCGGCGCGGATCGACGGCGAAGGCGTGCACGGAAGTGAGCACGCCCGAGCGCACGAGGAAGGTGCCGAGCAGGCTGAGCGCGAAGGCGGCGATGGCGAGGAGCACCGTCCAGCTCCGGAAGCTGCCGCGCTTCTCCGTCACGGCGAGCGAGTGGATGAGCGCGGTGCCGACGAGCCACGGCATGAAGGAGGCGTTCTCGACCGGGTCCCAGAACCACCAGCCGCCCCAGCCGAGCTCGTAGTACGCCCAGTAGCTGCCGAGGGCGATGCCGAGCGTGAGGAAGCACCACGCGACGGTGGTCCAGGGACGCGACCAGCGCGCCCAGGCCGCGTCGAGCCGCCCGGAGAGGAGCGCCGCCACGGCGAACGCGAAGGCGACCGAGAAGCCGACGTAGCCCATGTAGAGCATCGGCGGGTGGAACACCATGCCGGGATCCTGCAGGAGCGGGTTGAGGTCCCGCCCGTCGGCGGCCGCCGGAAGCAGGCGCTCGAAGGGGTTCGACGTGAAGAGCAGGAACGCGAGGAAGCCCGTGCTGATGAGGCCCATGACGCCGAGCACGCGCGCGACCATCGCCTCGGGCAGATGGCCGCTGAAGAGGCTGACCGCGACCGTCCAGAGCGCGAGCATCAGCGCCCACAGGAGGAGCGAGCCTTCGTGGCTTCCCCAGCTCGCCGCGATGCGATAGGGCAGCGGCAGCGCGCTGTTGGAGTTCGTGGCCACGTTGACCACGGAGAAGTCGTTGACGACGAAGCTGTAGACGAGGCACCCGAAGGCGAACGCCACGAGCAGCGCCTGCGCCTGCGCGGCGGGACGCGAAAGCGCCATCCACGCCGCCCGCCCGGCCGCCGCGCCGCGCAGCGACACGAATGCCTGCAGGCAGGCGACGACGAGCGCGAGGGAAAGGGCGACCTGCCCGAGCTCCGGGATCATTTCTGCAGCGTCTTTCCGGTGCGCGCAGCCGTCTCGTGCGCCTTCTGTACCGCCTCGGCGGCCTCCGGCGGCATGTAGTTCTCGTCGTGCTTGGCGAGCACCTCGCGCGCGTGGAAGACGCCGTCGGGGCCGAGCTGGCCCTGCGCGACCACGCCCTTGCCCTCGCGGAAGAGGTCCGGCAAAGACCCCTTGTAGACGACGGGTATCGCCTTCGCCGTATCCGTGACGACGAAGTGCACCGTGACGCCGTCGGCCTGGCGGCGCACGCTACCCGTCTCGACCATGCCGCCGATGCGGAAGGTCCGGCCCTGCGGGGCCTCGTTCGCCGCGACCTGGGTCGGCGTGAAGAAGAAGACGAGGTTCTGCTGGAACGCGGCGAGCACGAGGGCCGTCACGAGCCCCAGGGCGGCGAGCCCGAGCCCGATGGCGGCCATGCGCTTGTGTCGTGGCTTCATGATCCCTTTCTCAAGGCCTTCTTGTGGCGCCTCGCGAGTAGGACAACCTCGAGCGCGATTAGTGCGGCGCTCACCGCATAGGAGCCCCAGACGAAGAAGGCGTAGCCGCCCATGGCGAGGAACTCGCCACCTGCGGCGAAAAAATCCTTCATCGCGCACGCTCCAGGATCAGGCAGCGCACCCGCACCATGGCGGCCGCGATGCTGTAGAGCCAGAAGGCGAGTGCCATGACGAGCATCCCGGCGAGCATGGTGGCGGCCATGCTGGGCGCCCGGGTCAGGCTCACCGAGGCGCCCTGGTGCAGCGTGTTCCACCACTGGACGGAGAAATAGATGATCGGCACGTTGACCACGCCCACCAGCGCGAGCACCGCGCCCGCGCGGTCGGCGCGGCGCTCGTCCTCGATCGAGGCCTTGAGCCCCATGAAGCCGAAGTAGAGGAAGAGCAGGATGAGCTCGGAGGTAAGCCGCGCGTCCCAGACCCAGTAGGTGCCCCAGGTGGGCTTGCCCCAGAGCGCGCCGGTCCAGAGCGCGATGAACGTGAAGAGCGCCCCGGTCGGCGCGAGCGCGCTCGCCATCATGCCCGAGAGGCGCGTGTTGAAGGCGAGGCCGACCGCTGCCCAGAACGCCATCACGACGTACAGGAACATCGACATCCAGGCCGCCGGCACGTGGATGAAGATGATGCGGTAGGCCTCGCCCTGCTGGGCGTCGGTGGGGGCGACGAAAAAGCCGATGTAGAGCCCGATGGCCGCGAGCACCGCCGCCGCCGGCGCGCACCAGCCCGCGATCTTCCCAGCGAGCGGGAAGAACGTCTGCGGCGAGGCGTACCAGAACCACTTGATGGCTGTCGTCATGCGAGCGAGCTACTCCATCGAAATGCGCAGCGCCGCGGCGATGGCCCACGGCGCGAAGGCCGCCGCGCCCACGAGGGCGGCGGCGAGCAGCAGCAGCTGGCCGGCGGGCGAGAGTCCCGACGAGGCGAGCTCCACGCTGCCAGCGCCCATGATGAGGACCGGGATGTACAGCGGCAGGACGAGGAGCGAGAGCAGCATGCCGCCGCCCCGCAGGCCCAGCGTGAGCGCCGCGCCGATCGCGCCCACCATGCTGAGCACCGGCGTGCCCAGCGCCAATGATAAGGCAAGCGTGCCGTAGAGCGCCGGGGCGAGGTCGTACTGCAGGGCAATGAGCGGCGAGAGGAGCACGACCGGCAATCCCGCCACCAGCCAGTGGGCAAGCACCTTGGCCGCCGCGATGACCCCGAGCGGCGCGCCGCCGAGGAGCATCTGCTCGAGCGTGCCGTCGGCGTGGTCGCCGGCGAAGAGCCGCTCGAGCGAGAGCATCGAGGCGAGAAGCGCCGCGACCCAGATCACCCCGGGCGCGATGGCGCGCAGGAGGTTCGGCTCCGCCCCCACCCCCAGCGGAAAAAGGCTCGTCACGATGACGAAGAAGAGAAGCGCGATGCCCACGTCGCTCTTGCGACGCAGGGCGAGCAGCAGGTCGCGCTCCACCACCGCGCGTGCCACGCCGAGCATCAGGCGCCTCCCCCGGGGGCGCCGCCCTCGCCCAGCGCGACCACGCGCGTGACCCCCGCATCGAGGCCGGAGGGCTGGTGCGTCGTGTAGGCGACCGCGCCGCCCGCGCCGAGGTGCGCCTGGATGAGCGCCTCCACGCGGCGCGCCGCGCCCGGGTCGAGGGCGGCGAAGGGCTCGTCGAGGAGCCACAGGACGGGCGGGCGCGGCAGCGCGAGCCGGGCGAGCGCCACGCGACGGCGCTGGCCCTGCGAAAGCTTCCTTACGGGCATGTCGGGATCGGGCAGCCCCAATTCTGCAAGCGCCTCGCGCACGGCCTGTTGATCTGCGTCATCCCCGGCGATCCGGCGGGCGAAGCGCAGGTTTTCCGCGGCGGTGAGGTCGTCCTTCAGCGCCGGCGCGTGCCCGAGGTAGAGGAGCTCGGCGGCGTAGGCCTCCCCGAGCTCGCCGATGGGCTCGCCGTTCCAGCGCACTTCGCCGGCCGCCGGCGCGAGAAGCCCGCAGAGGATGCGCAGCAGGCTCGTCTTGCCGCTGCCGTTGTCGCCCGCGATGCGCACGAGCTCCCCCGGCGCGAGCGCGAACGAGAGGTCGCGAAAGAGCGTGCGCCGCCCGCGGACGCACGCCAGGCCCGCAGCCTCCAGGGAGAATTTCGGGTGGCCGTTCGACGGGACCTGCGCCCGGGACTGCGCGAGCATCAGTTGAGGTCGAGCGCGTGGCGCTTGAGCGCCGAGAGGGGCACGTAGCGCAGGACCGACTCGTGCGTCGACTCGAGCACCACGCGCGGCGCGCGCCCGGCCTCCCAGGCCTCGATCCAGCGAAGCACGTGCAGGCACCACCGGTCGCCGTGCTTGAGCCCCCGGAAGCGAAGCTCCGGCCGGGGCGTGACGAGGTCGTTGCCGTGCTCGACGCTGAAGGCGAGGAACTCGTCGGTCACCTGCACGCACACGAGGTGCGCGACGCCGTCGTGCCCGTGGGTCGCGCAGCAGCCGTCGCGGAAGTAGCCGGTGAGCGGCGCGTAGCTGCACGCGCGAAGCTCGCCGCCCAGGACGTTGCGCTCGCCGCCGAGCACCTCCTTCTCGCTCATCGCGCGCGCGCCTCGATGATGCGCTTGAGCCGCTCGAGGTCGGCGGGAATCACCTCGAAGCGCTGCGGCCGCGACTCGAGGTCGGCGAGCTCGGCGGGGCGCTCGGGATCGCGCCCGAGCGCCTGGCGGATGGTGGCGGCGAACTTGACCGGCAGCGCCGTCTCGAGGCAGACGAGCGGCACGCCCGGCTCGCGGTGCTCGAGCCCCACCTTGACGCCGTCGGCGGTGTGCGGGTCGATGATCACGCCGTACTTCTCCGCCACGCGCCGGATGGTGGCGATGCGGTCGGCATGGGTGCTTCGCCCCGAGACGAACCCGGTCTCGGCCACCCGGGCGTAGAGCGGCGTGCCCGTAAGATCGAGCTCGCCCTCGGCCTCGAGGCGCCGCCAGAGCTCGCGCACCATGGCGCCGTCGCGCCCCGCGAGGTCGAGCACGTAGCGCTCGAAGTTCGAGGCCTTGGAGATGTCCATGGACGGACTCGTCGTCTCGCGCGCCGGCGTCTTCGTGTAGTAGCGGCCGGTGCGGAAGAAGCGGTCGAGGACGTCGTTCTCGTTGGCGGCAAGGATCAGGCGCCGGATGGGCAGCCCCATTGAGCGCGCCACGTGCCCGGCGTAGATGTTGCCGAAATTGCCCGAGGGCACCGCGAACGAGACTTCCTCGCGGTCGGTCTGCGTGGCGGCGAAGTAGCCCTTGAAGTAGTAGACGACCTGGGCCGCGACGCGCGCCCAGTTGATGGAGTTGACGGCGCCGATGCGGTGGCGCGCCTTGAAGGCGGCGTCGGCGTTCACCTGCTTGACGAGGTCCTGGCAGTCGTCGAACACGCCCTGCACCGCGAGGTTATGGATGTTCTCGTCCTGCAGCGAGAACATCTGCGCGCGCTGGAAGGCGCTCATGCGGTTGTGCGGCGAGAGCATGAAGACCTGCAGGCGCGATTTTCCGCGCATCGCGTACTCGGCCGCGGAGCCCGTGTCGCCGGAGGTGGCGCCGAGGATGTTCAGCGTCTCGCCGCGGCGCTCGAGCGCGTCCTCGAAGAGCGCGCCGAGGAGCTGCAGCGCGATGTCCTTGAACGCGAGCGTCGGCCCGTTCGACAGGCCGAGCAGGTGCAGGCCCGGCTCGAGCGTGCGAAGCGGCGTGATCTCGGCGCTGCCGAAGATACGCGCGGTGTAGGTCGCCCGCACGATCCGCTCGAGGTCGGGCACGTCGTCCATGAACCGGGAAAGGATGGCGAGGGCGAGCTCCGGATAGGAAAGCCCCCGCAGCGAAGAAACGTCCAGGCGAGGATACGCTTCCGGCACATACAGCCCGCCGTCGGGGGCGAGGCCTTCGAGCAGGATCTCGCCGAAGCGCCGCGCCCCGGCCGCCCGCGGCCCCGCCGCGCGCGTCGAGACGTAGCGCATTACAGCAGCGACTCCAGCCGGATGCGAGTGACGGGCTCGACCACGGTGGGGAGCTTCTCGATCCGGGCGATGGCGCGGTCGACGTTCCTCTCGAGCGCGCGGTGGGTGACCATGACGATGTCCACGCTCGGCTCGCCGGCGCCCGCCTCCTTCTGCACCATCGCCTCGATGGAGATCTTCGACTCGGCGAGGATGCGGGTGATGCGCGAGAGCACGCCCGGCTTGTCGAGCACGCGCATGCGCAGGTAGCAGCAGGTGACGACCTCGTCCATCGGCAGGATCGGCGCGTCGGAGAGGCTGTCGGGCTGGAAGGCGAGGTGCGGAACCCGGTGCTCCGGGTCCGCCGTGATGAGCCGCGTGACGTCCACGAGGTCGGCGACCACGGCGCTCGCCGTGGGCAGGCTGCCTGCCCCCGCGCCGTAGTAGAGCGTCGCGCCGACGGCGTCGCCTTTCACGAGGATCGCGTTCATGACGCCCTCGACGTTGGCGATGAGCCGCCGCACCGGCACGAGCGTCGGATGCACGCGAAGCTCGATCCCCTTGCCCGTGTTCTTCGTGATGCCGAGGAGCTTGATGCGGTAGCCGAGCTCCTCGGCGTAGGCGATGTCGGCGCTCGTGAGCGCCTGGATTCCCTCGGTGGAGCACTTGCCGAACTGCATGGGGGTGCCGAAGGCGAGCGCCGAGAGGATGGTGAGCTTGTGCGCCGCGTCGACGCCCGCGATGTCGAAGGTCGGGTCCGCCTCGGCGTAGCCGCGCTTCTGGGCATCGGCAAGCGCCTCGGCAAACGAGATCCCCTTGTCGCGCATCTCCGACAGGATGAAGTTGGAGGTGCCGTTGATGATGCCGGCGATCCACTCGATGCGGTTGGCGGTGAGCCCTTCGCGCAGGGCCTTGATGATCGGCACCCCGCCGGCGACGGCCGCCTCGAAGGCGACCATGACGCCCTTCTTCCGCGCGGCGGCGAAAATCGCGTTCCCGTGCCGGGCGAGCAGCGCCTTGTTGGCCGTGACGACGTGCTTCCCCTGGCGGATCGCCTCCATGACGAGCTCGCGCGCAACCGTCGTGCCGCCAATCAGCTCGACGACGATCTCGACGTCCGGCGCACGCACCACCTGGAAGGCGTCGGCGCTCACGGCCGCCTTGCCTTTCACCAGCTTGCGGGCTTTCCGGAGGTCCTTGTCCGCGACCCGGACGATGCGGATGGCGCGCCCGGCGCGGCGCCGGATCTCGTCGCCGTTGCGGGCGAGCACTTCCCACGTGCCGCCGCCGACCGTCCCGATGCCGAGGAGGCCCACGTTGATCGGTTTCATCTTCATTGTTCTTGGTTGCGCTGGAGCCGCAGCTCGAGGTAGCGGCGCACCGACGGCCATTCGGTGGCGAGCACGCTGTACAGGACGGTGTCGCGGACGCTCCCGTCGCGCCGCGGCGCGTGGTGGCGGATGACCCCGTCCTTCTTCGCGCCCAGGGCCTCGATGGCGCGCTGCGAGCGGAAGTTGAAATTGTCGGTCCGCAGGCCGATCACCTTGCAGCCCAGCGCCTCGAAGCCGTGGGTGAAGAGCAGCAGCTTGCAGGCGGTGTTGACGTGCGTGCGCTGGCAGCGCTGCGCATACCAGGTATAGCCGATCTCGACCCGGTCGATGGCGGGCACGATGTCGTGGTAGCGCGTGCTGCCGACGATGGCGCCGCTCTTCAGGTCGCGAACCGCCCAGGGCAGCATGTCGCCGCGCTGCTGGCCTTTCAGCGCATCTTCGATGTAGCTCGCGGTCTTCTGCGGCTCCGGCACCGACGTGTAGAAGAGCTCCCAGAGCCGGCCGTCCGCGGCCGCAGCGGCGAGGCCGTCGTGGTGGTCCTTCGAGAGGGGCTCCAGCCGCACGCCATGGCCTTCCAGCGTGGCTGGCGCAACCCGGATCAAGCGGCTCCCCGCAGCAGGCCGTCCTTGCGGAACATGTCGCGCAGGCCCCTGGCGGCCTGGCGCAGCCGGTGCTCGTTCTCGATGAGCGCGATGCGCACGTGCTCGTCGCCGTAGTCGCCGAAGCCGATGCCCGGCGAGACGGCGATCTTCGCCTCCTGCAGGCACCGCTTGGCGAACTCGAGCGACCCGAGCTTCGCGTAGTACTCCGGGATCTTCGCCCAGATGTACATGGAGGCGCGCGGCCTTTCGACCATCCAGCCGAGGTCGTGCAGCGCCTTCACCATCACGTCGCGGCGCTTCTGGTAGGTCTGGCGGATGGCGGCGACGCAGTCCTGCGGCCCCTCGAGCGCGACGATGGAGGCGACCTGGATGGGCGCGAAGGTGCCGTAGTCGTGGTAGCTCTTCATGCGCGCGAGCGCCTGCACCATGTCGCGGTTGCCGACCATGAAGCCCACGCGCCAGCCCGCCATGTTGTAGCTCTTCGACATAGTGAAGAACTCGACGGCCACCTCGCGCGCGCCCGGCACCTGCATGATCGAGGGCGCGCAATCGTTCGGCCAGGTGCCGTCGAAGACGATGTCGGCGTAGGCGAGGTCGTGGACGACGAGGATGTCGTGCGCCTTCGCGACGGCGACCACGCGCTCGAAGAAGGAGAGGTCGACGCACATCGCCGTCGGGTTGGAGGGAAAGCCGATGACCAGCATCTTGGGCTTCGGCGTGAGCTCGCGGATGGCGCGCTCGAGCTCCTCGAAGAAGTCGACCTCCGGCGTCATGCGCACCGAGCGGATGTCGGCGCCAGCGATGATGGCGCCGTAGATGTGGATCGGATAGGACGGATTGGGAACCAGCACCGTGTCGCCGCGCTCCAGGCAGGCGAGCATGAGGTGCGCGAGCCCTTCCTTCGAGCCGATCGTGACGATCGCCTCGCTGTCGTGGTCGAACTCGACGCCGTAGCGGCGCCGGTACCAGTCGCAGATCGCCTTGCGCAGTCGCGGGATGCCCTTGGAGACGGAGTAGCCGTGCGTATCCTGGCGCTGCGCGGCCTCGACCAGCTTGTCGACAATGTGCCGCGGCGTCGGGCCGTCGGGGTTGCCCATCGACAGGTCGACGATGTCCTCGCCGCGGCGCCGCGCCGCCATCTTCAGCTCGTTGGTGATGTTGAAGACGTACGGCGGAAGCCGCGTGATCCGGGGAAACTCCTTAGTTCTTGAATAATCACGCATTGTAGAATTCTATCGTGAAACTCCACGCCGCCGGCCCCAGCCCCTACAACACGATCACCGCCTACGGCGAGGATTACGTGCAGGTGAAGGAGCGGCGCTACGGCTCGAGCGTCATCGTCACGGCCGAGGCGGTCCTCGACTGGGAGGTCGCCGAGTTCGCCGCGATGACGGCCGAGGCGCTCGAGGGCCTGAAGGCCCTTGGCCCCGAAATCGTGCTCCTCGGCACCGGCCCCACGCAGCGCTTCCCCCACCCCCGCCTCACCGCGCCGCTTGCCGCGGCCGGGATCGGCGTCGAGGTCATGGACCTGAAGGCGGCCTGCCGGACCTACAACATCCTCGTGGCGGAAGAGCGCAAGGTCGCGCTGGCGCTGCTTTTCAAGTAGAACCCCAGGGGCCAGACCCAGAAGAAAGCGCAGGAGGGCCCATGTCGAAGCTGTTTCCGTCGTTCTCGGAACGCAAGATCCGCACGCGCGGCGCCACGATCCACCTCGAGATGGGCGGCGAGGGACCGCCGGTCCTCCTCCTGCACGGCTATCCCGAAACGCACGCGATGTGGCACAAGGTGGCCCCGCCGCTTGCGCGCGAGTACGCCGTGGTGTGCCCCGACCTGCGCGGCTACGGCGACTCCTCCAAGCCCCGCGGCCTGCCCGACCACAGCAACTATTCCAAGCGCGCCATGGCGAACGACATGGTGGAGGTCATGCGCAAGCTCGGGTTCGACCGCTTCCACGTAGTCGGCCACGACCGCGGCGCGCGGGTCGCGCACCGCATGGCGCGCGACCACGGCGAGCGTGTGCGCACCCTCACCGTGCTCGACATCTCCCCCACGCTCAAGATGTACCAGAGCACGAACCTGCAGTTCGCCAAGGCCTACTGGCACTGGTTCTTCCTCGTGCAGGAGGCGCCGCTGCCGGAGAAGATGCTGCAGGGCCACGTGCCCTGGTACATCCTCGCCCGGCTCGGGCGGGGCAAGAGCGGCCTCAAGCACTTCGACAAGCGGGCGCTCGCGGAGTACACCCGCGCCTTCCGGGATCCGCGCACCATCCACGCCACCTGCGAGGATTACCGCGCCGCGGCCACCATCGACCTCATCCACGACCGGCAGGACCTGCGCAAGAAAATCCGCATGCCGGTGCTCGCCCTCTGGGGCCGGCAGGGCGTCATCGAGGCGCTCTTCGACTGCCTTGCCGACTGGCGCGAGGTCGCCACCGACGTGCGCGGGCGCGCCCTCGCCTGCGGACACTTCATCCCCGAGGAGAAGCCCCGCGAGCTTCTCGCCGAGCTGCGCCGCTTCCTTTCTGCAGCTCGCTAGGGCGCGTCGTCTCGCCCGCCGGGGTCCGAGGCGGCGGGCAGTCGAAGGGTAAAGCGCGCCCCGCGGCCCGGCTCGGAGAGCACCTTCAGGTCGCCGCCGTGGAGCACGGCGATGCGCTTGGCAAGGAAAAGGCCGAGCCCGAGGCCCGCGCGGCGGCCGGGCCGGCTGGAATAGAAGCGGTCGAACACGAAGGGCAGAATCTCCGCCGGAATGCCTGGGCCCTGGTCGATCACCTCGACGAGCGCGGTCTCGACGCCGTTCGCCTGGCGCTCCCGCAGGACCGTCACCGCGACCTCGGCGCGGTCGGGCGACTTCTGCACCGCGTTGGCGACAATGTTTTCCAGGCATTGGCGAAGCCGCGAGGCGTCGCCCGAAACGAGGATCGCCCCCTCCGACTGCGTCGAGACGTGCACCGGATGCTCGGGCGTCGCGAGCATTCCCGCGCACTCGCGCACGAGGCCCGTCAGGTCGAGCACCGCCGGGCGCAGCTCGAACACGCCCGCGTCGAGGCGAGCGACGTCGAGGAGATCGTTGACGAGGCCGTCCAGGCGGCCGAGCGAGCGGTAGATCACCGCCATGTCGGCGAGGTCGCCGTCGCGCTCCTCGTGCTCGGCGCGCCGGCGCAGGAGCTCCAGGCGCAGCCCGATGGGCGCCAGGTGGTTGCGCAGGTCGTGCGCGAGCACGGTCACCAGCTCCTCGGCCCCCGCGCGCCGGCCCTGCTCGGCCGCATTGCGGCGGATCTCCTCCGAAAGCTCCGCGCGATGCACCACCATGCCGACCCAGCGCCCGACGGTCTCGAGCATCCGGGCGTCCTCCGCCGTGAAATGGTCCGGCTTCTGCGAGGCGGCCATCAGCATGCCGCGGCGCTCGCCGCCGACGTCGAGGGGCACGCCGATCTCCGACTTCACGCCGAGCGCTTCGCGGATGCCCTTCACCTCCTCCGGATCCGCGTCCACCCGGCCGCTGTAGTACGTCCGGCCCGTCCGGAAAACCTCGACCGTGCGGCCTGCGTTCGAGAGCGGCAGCACGTCGAGGCCGAGCTTGCGCTGCAGCGCCGAGAGCGGCTGCGTGCTCGTGCCGAGCGCCACAAGCGAGTCCCGGGCAGCGTCATACAGGAACGCATCGACCTTGTCCGCCCCGCTCGCCGCGGCGATGAGGTCGCAGACCTGCGTCAGCGTGGCCCCCTGGTCTCCCGCCGGGATGCGCAGCAGTCCTTCGAGCACCTGGAGCATCCGCTGGGGCACGCTTGGGCCGGGCGCATCCATTCCGACCCGGCAGCAAAGCGCGCGCCGACCGGCGGGGCCACGCGCTTGACCATATTGTCCTTTGGCATCAGGCCCCTAGCCGCTTGAAAAAAGGTGCTTGCGGCTCCATCTGAAAACATGTTCAATGAAGACGTTACGAAGCATTGCTAAGAAGGGTCTCTAGAACCTCTCGATGCTGGGCAAGCCGGTCAAAGACTTCAGCCTCCCCTCGACCGGCGGCGTAACGTTCAGGTTGTCCGACGCCCGCGGGAAGAAGCTGGTCCTCTATTTCTATCCCCGGGACAATACCCCCGGCTGCACGCAGGAAGGCGCGGATTTCCGCGACGCCTACGCGGCGTTCAGGCGCGCCGGATGCGAGATCTACGGCATCTCGCGCGATTCGCTGAAGTCGCACGAGGCGTTCAAGGCGAAGATGAGGTTCCCGTTCGAGCTGCTCTCCGACCCCGACGAGAAGGTCTGCGGGCAGTTCGGCGTCCTGAAGTCCAAAACGCTGTACGGGAAGCAAGTCCGCGGCATCGAGCGCAGCACGTTCGTCCTCGACAGGAACGGCGTGCTCGTGCGCGAATGGCGCGGGGTCAAGGTGCCGGGCCACGTCCAGGAGGTATTGAACTTTGCTAAAGCCTTATGACCGTACCCACAGTGACGACATCAGCGAACTAGAAGCCCAGACCGGTCAGTACTTTCCCGCCTCCTTCCCCGCCGCCGCCAGCATGGCGAAGAAACCCGCAGTCCCGCGCAAGCCGAAGACGAAGGCGCGAAAGCTCTTCGTCATCGACACCAACGTGCTCATGCACGACCCGACGAGCCTCTTCCGGTTCGAGGAGCACGACCTCTACCTGCCCATCGGCACGCTGGAAGAGCTCGACTCGCACAAGAAGGGCCTCTCCGACGTGGCGCGCAACGCCCGCCAGGCGAGCCGCTTCCTCGACGAGATCGTCTCGGGGGCGACCGGCGAGATCAAGGACGGGCTTCCCCTCCGCGTGCGCGGCGGGCAGGCGTCCCGCGGCCGGCTCTTCCTGCAGACCGAGGCCATCAACGGCGACCTGCCGGCGAGCCTGCCGCTCGGCAAGACCGACAACCAGATCCTGTCGGTGGTGCGCTTCCTCGCCGAGGCCGAGCGGGCCCGCTCGCCCGCGCGCGAGGTGGTGCTCGTGTCGAAGGACATCAACATGCGCATCAAGGCGCGCGCGCTCGGGCTCGCCGCCGAAGACTACGCGAACGACAAGGTGCTCGAGGACGCCGACCTCCTCTACACCGGCGTGCGGGCGCTGCCGAAGGACTTCTGGAACACGCACGGCCGCGACATGGAGTCGTGGAAGAAGGAGGGCCATACCTACTACCGCATCCGGGGCCCGCTCGTGCCCAAGCTCCACGTGAACGAGTTCGTGTTCGACGAGTCGGGCGAGCGCCCGCTCTACGCGCTCGTCAAGGAGACCGCCGGAAAGATGGCAGTGCTCGAGACGCTGCGCGACTACACGCACGCGAAGAACGCGGTGTGGGGCATCAACGCGCGAAACCGCGAGCAGAACTTCGCGCTCAACCTCCTCATGAACCCGGCGGTGGACTTCGTCACGCTGGTGGGCCAGGCGGGCACGGGCAAGACGCTGCTCGCCCTCGCCGCCGGCCTCACCCAGGTGCTCGACGAGAAGCGCTACTCCGAGATCATCATGACGCGCGTCACCGTGCCGATCGGCGAGGACATCGGCTTCCTGCCGGGCACCGAGGAGGAGAAGATGACGCCCTGGATGGGCGCGCTCGAGGACAACCTCGACGTGCTGAACGCCTCGGACGACTCGGGCGGCGAATGGGGCCGCGCCGCCACGCGCGACCTCGTGCGCTCGCGCATCAAGGTGAAGTCGCTCAACTTCATGCGCGGGCGCACCTTCGTGAACAAGTGGCTCATCATCGACGAGGCGCAGAACCTCACGCCCAAGCAGATGAAGACCCTCATCACGCGCGCCGGGCCGGGGACCAAGGTGGTGTGCCTGGGCAACATCGCCCAGATCGACACCCCCTACCTCACCGAGGGGAGCTCGGGCCTCACCTACGTCGTCGACCGCATGAAGGACTGGAGCCACGCCGGCCACGTGACCCTCGCCCGGGGCGAGCGCTCGCGCCTCGCGGACCACGCCGCCGAAGTGCTGTAGGAAAAGGCTGCTAAATTTGCCGCCCCCGCCCCAACCATCAGGACACCCGAACCCATGAAGTCATTCCACACCCGGGCCTCGCGAGCCGCCGGACTGCTCGCGGCCTTCCTCCTCGTCTTCGGCGTCCAGGCGCTCGCCCAGCAGAAGTACACCCCGCAGCGCGGCCAGGCCGGCAAGGACGTCATCTGGATCCCCACGCCCCAGGACGTCGTCGATCGCATGCTCACGATGGCGCAGGTCACGCCGCGGGACTTCGTCGTCGACCTCGGCGCGGGCGACGGCCGCATCGCCATCGCCGCGGCGAAGAAGTTCGGCGCGCGCGCGATGGGCATCGAGTACAACCCCGACATGGCAAGGCACGCGAACGAGAACGCCGCGGCGGCCGGCGTCGCCGGCGAAGGCGCGGGCAAGGCGTTCATCCGCCAGGGCGACATCTTCGCCACCGACTTCAGCGAGGCGACGGTGCTCACCATGTACCTGCTGCCCGGGCTGAATCTCAAGCTGCGCCCGACGATCCTTTCCATGCGCCCGGGCACGCGCGTCGTCTCGCACGCCTTCACCATGGACGACTGGGAGCCCGACGAGGTGTCCTCGAGCGACGGCCGGCACGCCTACTTCTGGATCGTGCCCGCCAACGTTCAGGGCAGCTGGAACTTCGAGGCGCACGGCCTGAAGAGCGTCCTCAACTTCGAGCAGCGCTTCCAGAAGATCGCCGGCACGATCGCCCTGGGCGAGCTTCGCGCCGGCCTTCGCGCCCCGCGCCTGCGCGGCTTCCACATCGCCTTCGCCTACGTGGACGAGAAGGGCATGCGCCGCGAGTTCACCGGCACCGTGAGCGGCGGCAAGATGGAAGGCAGCTTCCGCGACGACACCGGCGCCACCGGCCGCTGGACTGCCGTAAAGCGATAGAAGCCCGCCTTTTCTGGACTTCCGGGCAGCCGTCAGGCTGCCCGGCAGGGTTCTAATACACGTTCGGATCGGCGTAGTTCTCGAAGCGCGTGTGCGCGCCGAGGAACGTGAGCTTGATCGGCCCGATGGGGCCGTTTCGCTGCTTGCCGACGATCACTTCCGCGATGCCGCGCTGATCCTCCGGAAGGTCGGGCTTGTAGACGACCTCGCGGTAGATGAAGAGGATCACGTCGGCGTCCTGCTCGATGGCGCCCGACTCGCGCAGGTCCGACATCACCGGGCGCCGGTCGGGGCGCTGGTCCACCGCGCGGTTGAGCTGCGAGAGCGCCACCACCGGCACGTCGAGCTCCTTCGCCATGGCCTTGAGCGAGCGCGAGATCTCGGAGATCTCGGTCGCCCGGTTCTCCCCCTGCGAAGTCGAGGCCATGAGCTGCAGGTAGTCGATCACGATGAGGCCCAGCTTCGAGTACTGGCGCTTCAGCCGCCGCGCCCTCGCCCGCACCTCGAGCGCGGTGAGCGCCCCGCCCTCGTCGATGTAGATGGGCGTCTCGTGGAGCTTCGCCATCGCCTCGGAGAGCTCGCTCCATTCGCGGTCGTTGAGGCGGCCCGTGCGCATCTTGTGCTGGTCGACGCGCGCGATCGAGCCGAGCATCCGCATGGCGAGCTGCGTGGCGCTCATCTCCATGGAGAAGATGGCGACCGGCAGCCCGTTGTCGACCGCGACGTGCTCGGCGATGTTGAGCGCGAGCGCGGTCTTTCCCATGCTGGGGCGCGCGGCGATGATGATGAGGTCGCCCGGCTGCATGCCGGAGGTCATCTCGTCGAGCTTCTGGTAGCCCGTGGGCACGCCCGTGACGTCCGAGGGATTGTCGCGGTGGTAGAGGTGGTCGATCTTCTCGAACACGCGCGCGAGCACGGGCTTGATCTCCATCAGCCCCTCGTCCTTGCGCGCCCCCGACTCGGCGATCTGGAAGATGCGCGACTCGGCCTCGTCGAGGAGCTGGCCGACGTCCTTGCCGCCGGGCGAGAGCGCGCTCTCGGCGATGCCGGTGGCGACCTGCGCGAGCTTTCTCTGCACCGCCCGCTCGCGCACGAGCTCGGCGTAGCGGCGGATGTTGAGCGCGCTCGGCGTGTTCTGCGCGAGCGCGCCGAGGTAGGCCGCGCCGCCCGTCTTGTCCTTGTCCTCGCTCGCCTCGATCGACTCGGACACCGTGACCACGTCCGCCGGCCTGTCCGCCTCGATCAGCTTCGCGATGTGCTTCCAGATGCGGCGGTGGTCGTCGCGGTAGAAGTCCTCCCCGGTGACGAGGTCCGCCACGCGGTCGAAGGCCTGGTTGTCGAGGAGCAGCGCCCCGAGCAGCGACTGCTCCGCCTCGATCGAGTGCGGGGGGACCTTGAGGGAAAGAAGCTGCGGATCGGCCTCGCTACGAGCTGCGGCAGTCTGATTGGCTACGGCCATCGGCGCCCCCCTGTTGCATCCATCGCCGAAATTCGGCTGGGTTCTTCGAGCGGTGATGATACCGATTCAGGCGTGCGAAACAGCGCCTTTCCGCGTGGCTTCGGAATCGACGCGTGCGCGCTGTGGAGCGGCGCGCTAAAGGCCTGCGGCTGCGGCATTAATCCGGCAGGCAGGCTGTGAGCAACCTGTGAGGATGCTGTTGGCCGAGGTCGGATGAAATCCGGCTGAAACAAATTAAATCGCTTGACAACGGCACGCCGCGGAAAAGCCGCCCGAGCCCGTTCAAGGATCCGGCCGCGGAAGGGGCGGCCGGACGCTGTGGAGAGCCTGTGGAGAGGCTGTGGAAAGCCTGGGGGCTTGCTGTGGGCTGCGCCCGGAAGCAGCAACGAAAAAGGGGCCGCGAAGGCCCCTTTCCTGGGTATTGCGCCGGTCGGCGCCCCGGGCGCTACTCCGTGTGCTCGCCGAGGACGGAGACCTTGACGGTCGCGGCGACGTCGGTGTGCAGGACCACCTGCACCTCGTACTCGCCCACCTGCTTGAACGGCCCCTGGGGCATGCGCACCTGGGAGCGCTCGACCTCGTGGCCCTGCTTCTCCAGCGCGTCGACGATGTCGTAGTTGGTGACCGAGCCGAAGAGGCGCCCGTCGACGCCCGACTTCTGCGTGATCTGCAGCGTCAGGCCGTCGAGCTTCGCGGCGCGCTCCTGCGCCTGGGCGAGCGCGTCGGCCTGCGCCTTCTCGAGCTCGGCGCGGCGCGCCTCGAACGCCTTCAGGTTCTCCTCGGTGGCGCGCTTCGCCTTGCCCTGCGGGATGAGGAAGTTGCGGGCGTAGCCGTCCTTCACCCTCACCACGTCGCCGAGGTTTCCGAGGTTGACCACCTTCTCCATGAGGATGACTTGCATCCGGAATTCTCCCTTCGCTCGCTCAGTGCAGGTCGGTGTACGGCAGCAGCGCCAGGAACCGCGCCCGCTTGATCGCGTCGGCAAGCTGGCGCTGGTACCCCGCCGAGGTCCCGGTGATGCGCGCCGGAATGATCTTGCCGGTCTCGCTGATGAAGTCCTTCAGGAGCTCCACGTCCTTGTAGTCGATCCACTCGACCTTCTCGGCCGTGAAGCGGCAGAACTTGCGGCGGCGGAACAGCGCCCGCTGCCCGCGGTCCCTGCGGTCCTTGCCGAACTTACCTTTGCCTTTGCCTTTTGCGCCTCTTCTGGGGGGCATGTCATGCTCCTTCGCTGAATTCGATATCGGTTACGTGCAGCACCAGTCTCTTCGATCCCTTGCGCTTCGCCGCGAGGAACCCTCTCACCGTCACCTCCGAGCCCATCGCCCGCGTGGCGAGGAGCCGGGCCTGCGCATCGAAGGCCACCGCGCCGATCTCCGCCGTCACCTTGCGCCGCCCGCCCGCCTCGTCCTGCTCGGACTCGTGCTCGAGGCGGAAGTCGACGACCGGGATGCCGGCGGGCGTGAACCGAAGCGCGCCCAGCTCGACGATGCGTCCGGTGAGCTCGGCCCGGTTCAGGCGGCCGGCGCCGGGCTCGCGGCCTCGGCCGGACGGCCCTCGGTCTTCGCTTCGGTCCGGGACTCGGCCTTCGCCTCGCCTCCGCCGCGCTGGTCCATCATCGACTTCGACTTCTCCTCGCGCATCATGGGCGAAGGCGTCGTGACCGCCTTGGGCATCTTGATGATGAGGTGGCGCAGCACCGCGTCGCTGAACTTGAACGAGTGCTCGAGCTCCGTGAGCGTCTCGTTGTCGCACTCGATGTTCATGAGCACGTAGTGCGCCTTGTGCACCTTCTGGATCGGGTAGGTGAGCTGGCGCCGGCCCCAGTCCTCGAGGCGGTGCACGGTGCCGTTGCGCTGCGCCACCACGTTGCGGTAGCGCTCGACCATCTGCGGGACCTGCTCGCTCTGGTCCGGATGGACGATGAAGACGATCTCGTAATGCCGCATGCCTGTTTGACTCCTTTTCCCATGGGTTGAGGCCAACCGCCATGCGCAAGCGGCGTGACCAGGAATTCGCGCCCTGGGGCACGAAGGGCCGTGATTCTACTGGAAAAAGGGCCCCGGAAACCAGCCCTTGCAGGCCCCGGCGGCTACTCGCCCCCGCCGATGCCGAGCTCCTCCTTCACCGTCTGGAGGATGGGCCCGACCTTCTCCACCGCCCGGCGGATCTTGTCTTCCGGCACCTCCAGGGTCCGCGCCCAGTACTTGAGCGCCTCCGGATTCGAGGCGTCGATCTCCGTCATGTCGGGCGGGATGTACCCCGTGCCCGGATTGCCTTGGTGGGGGGCGGTCATTCCCCTCTGACCGCCTCTGCGCCGGATTGTTCGAGGTCTCAGCGCTCGCGCCCGGCCTCGTGGAACGCTTTCTGCACGGGCGAGAGGATGTACTCGAGCACCGAACGGGTGCCGAGGTGGATCTCGCTTGCGACCTGCATGCCCGGCTGCAGCGGGTAGCGCCGGCCCTCGGCGACGAGCTCCTGCCCCGCGAGCTCGACGAGCGTGCGGAAGGAAAGCGGCCCCATCGGCCGGTCGCGGCCCGAGAGCGCGTCCGAGCGCGTGTTGGGCGAAGGCGCCTCGGTCGCATCCGCGTTGACGTGCGTGACCGTTCCCTCCACAAGTCCGTACTTCTGGAACTGGAACGCGGCGAGCTTGAGGCGCGCCGGCTGCCCGGGCCGCACGAAGCCGACGTCGTCGTTGGAGACCCACACCTCGGCGACGAGCTTGTCGTTCTCCGGCACGATCGTCATCAGGATCGTGCCCGGCGCCGCCACGGTGCCGGCGGTGTGCGTGGCGAGATCCTTGACCACTCCAGCCTGCGGGGCGCGCAGCTCCAGAAGCTCGCGCCGGTGGCGCTGCTTGGCGAGCTCCTGGCTCGCGCGCTCGAGCTCCGCCGCCACCTCCACACGCTCGGTGCGCAACTGCCGGCGGTAGTCGGCCGTGATCTGCGCGAGCTTCTTCTCCGACTGCTCGATGAGCGCGCGGCTCGCGAGAATGGCCGATTCCTGCGCCCGCAGGTCCTGCTCCTTCTCGATGCGCTCGCGCTGCTTGTCCCGGTAGAGAATGCGCCCGGCGAAGCCGTCCGCGGTCAGCTTCTCGAACGCCCGCTCCTGCTCCCGGTAGTGCGGCAGCACCTGCTCGAGCTTCGCCTTGGTCGCCTCCGCGCCCGCGAGCTCGTACCGCGCCTTCTCGAGGAGCGCCCGCTCCTGCGCGAGCGCGTTCTCATAGGCGCGCACGTTGGCCACGTACTGCGCTTCCACCTGCCGATAGAGTTCCGGCGGATCGCCCTCACCCATCGCGAGCGGCTGCCCTGTGAGCTGCGCGTCGATCCTCCGCAGCGCGAGGCGCTTGTTGTGCACCTCCGTCTCGATCGCGCTCACGTCCGCCTGCGTGAGCACCGAATCCATCCGGATGAGCACCTGCCCCTCGCGCACCGCCTCCCCCTCGCGCACGAGGATCTCCTTCACGATCCCCTGCTCCGCCGGCTGCACGATCTTGAGGTAGCTCGAGGGCACCAGCTTCCCGTCCGCCACCGCCACGATGTCGAGCCGCCCGAACACCACCCACAGCACCACCCCGACCAGCAACCCGATCAGCAGCCTCAGCATCCACCCCGCCAGCGGCGCCGGCGGCCTCTCCTGGATCCGCAGCAGCGGCGGCGAAAAGTCGATGGGGTTCGCGAGCTTCACTACGCGTGCCCCATCTCGTCGACCACGCGGATCTGGGTAGTGTTCTCCACGGCCACGCCTATGATGTCGTCCACCGCAAGGTTCTTGGGGAACTGATGGGCGATGAATAGGACCGTCGCCGAGCCCTTGAGCTTGTTGACCGTGGCGGCGAAGCGCTCGGCGGTGTGCGTGTCCAGGGCGCTGGTGGCTTCATCGAAGAGGAGTACGCGCGGGCGCTTGAGCAGGGCGCGGGCGATGGCGAGGCGCTGGCGCTGGCCGCCGGAGAGGCCGGTGCCGTGCTCGCCGATCTCGGTGTTGTAGCCCTGCGGGAGCTGCTCGACGACTTCGTGGATCTCGGCGGTCTTGCAGGCGCGCACGATGTCGGCGAAGGAAGCGCTGGGGTTGGCGGCGAGGAGGTTCTCGTAGATGCTGCCGCTGAAGAGGACCGTCTCCTGGGGAACGACGCCGAAGTACTGGCGAAGCTCGTTGGCGGAGAAGTGCCGAATGTCGCGGCCGTCGATGGCGATCTGGCCGTCGGTGGGGTGGTAGAAGCCTAGAAGAAGCTTGGCGAGCGTGCTCTTGCCGCAGCCGGAAGGGCCGGTGAGGACGGTGAGCTTGCCGGGCTGAAGGGTCAGGTTGAGATTCTTGTAGAGGAAGGGATGCTCAGGCGAGTAGCGGAAGGCGAGGTCGCGGATCTGGATCTCGCACCTGCCCTCCGGTGCGCGTGACGGCATGAGCGCGTAAGGCTCGGTGGGCGCGTCCATGATGTCGCCCAGGCGCCGGACGGCGATGGAGGCCTGCTGGAACTCGTGCCACAGGCCCGCGAGCCGGAGCATCGGTTGCGACATGCGGCTCGCGAACATCTGGAAGGCGACGAGCATGCCGATGGTGAAGCCGTCGTTCCGCATGACCAGCAGCGCGCCGAAGCAGAGGATGCCCAGCGTCATCGCCTGCTCGAGCAGGTTGGCGAGGGTGTTGTAGGTGTTGGAGACCTGCCGCGTGTCGAAGCCGGCGGCGAGGTACTGCGCCAGCATCTCGTCGTAGCGGCCCTCGAGGCGCGGCTCCATCTGCAGCGACTTCACCGTCTCGATGCCCGCCACGTACTCGGTGAGGAACGCCTGGTTGCGCGCGCCGATCAGGAACTGCTTGTTGAGCCGCGCGCGGAGCATCGGCGTGACGGCGATCGACAGCGCGGTGATGAGGACGAGCATGGCGAGCGCGACGAGCGTGAGCTGCCAGCTGTAGAAGAACATCACCGCGAGGAAGACGAGCAGGAACGGGAAGTCGAGGATCAGCGACACCGCCGCGCCGGCGAGGAACTCGCGCACCGTCTCCACGGCGCGCACCCGCGCGATGGTGACCCCCGTGGGCCGGTGCTCGAAGTACGGCACCACCATGCGCAGCACCTGCCGGAAGACCTGGCTGCCGAGGACGGCGTCCACGCGGTTGCCGGTGTGGAGCACCATGTACTGGCGCAGCCATCCCATACCCGCGTTGAAGAGCATGAACATGGCGAGGCCGACGGCGATGACCACCAGCGTGTTGGTCGTCTGGTGCACCACCACCTTGTCGATGATGACCTGCGTGAAGAGCGGCGTGGTCAGTGCAAGGAGCTGGATGAAGAGCGACGCGAGGAGCACGTCGCGCCAGATGCGCTTATGGCGCAGGAGCTCCGCCCAGAACCAGCGGAAGCCGAACTTCGAAGCGGGCTCCGCGCCGTCGTCGCCCTCGATGGGCGCCTTGCGCTCGTGGCGCACGAGGAGGAGCACCGGCTCGAAGCGCTCGCGGAATTCCTGCGCCGTAGCGGTGATTGGCCGGTAGTCGCCGGCCTGAAAGTACGCTACGCGCTCGTCCTCGATCCGGCCGACGATGGCCGGCACGCGCGACTCGCCGCGCAGGAATCCGACGCAGGGCGTCGGCACCTTGCCGAGGCCGGCCCGGGAAACGTCGAAGCTACCCGTGGCGAAGCCGAGCGACTTGGCCGCCTCGAGGAGCTGCAGCGTCGTGTGCGGCGCCGGGAAGCGCTGCACGAGGAGCGCGGCGTCGAACGGCAGCCGGTTGAGCTGGCACAGGCTCCCCAGCAGCCAGACAAACGCTTCCCCCGACAGCGCCGCCTCTTGCACAACCGCCCCCCTGACGATCGGTCATGCCCCGTGTGTGCGGAAAGTCTAATGGGCGCGTTCGGAGACGGCGCACCGGCCGCCCAGAAACCGACAGCGCGATAAATGCCGGCGAAGCGCCGGCTTCTAGTCGCCGGTCGGGGCGATGCGGAACTCGACGACGGTGCCGTTCTTCTCGAGGGTCTGGGCGAGGCGGCCGGCGGCGGCGCGGTCGGTGGAGCGGATGACCATGGCGTGGCGGCGGATGTGGCCCTCGCCCACCAGGCGGTAGGTGAAGCCGGCGATGCTGAAGCCGTGGTCCTCGACGAGCTCGCGGATCTCCTGCTCGGTCATGCCCCCGGCGCGCTGGAACTGCACGTCGAAGTGGTAGTAGGACTGGAACGGCATGTGGCTCTCGATCCAGCGGAAGAAGGAGAGCACGCCGAGCGTGATGATGACCGAGACCACCAGCGGGAAGTAGAAGCCGATGCCGGCGAGGATGCCGATGGCGGAGGTGATCCAGATGGACGCGGCGGTGGTGAGCCCCCGCACCGAGAGGCCTTCCTTGATGATGACGCCGGCGCCGAGGAAGCCGATGCCGGTCATGATGCCCTGGGCCATGCGGGTGGGGTCGATCTGCAGCCGCCCGACCTCGACCTGCACCCAGTGGGCCTCGTAGACGGTGACCAGCATCAGGAGGGCGGAGGCGACGCAGACGAGCGCATGGGTGCGGAAGCCGGCCGGCCGGCCGTGGTACGAGCGCTCGAAGCCGATGAGGGACCCCGCCAGCAGGGCTGCCAGGAGCCGAGCCGCCATCTCGTAGATGTCGGTGATGTCGATGGTCACGGGCCGCTATCCTACCCAACGGCGTTGGCGCCTGATAGCATTCGAGAAACGGCGGCCGGTGCCGCCGTTTCCATTTGGGGGTTTGAGGCGGCACCTGGGGGTTGAAGCTGCATCTGGGGGTTTGAAGACTATGTCCCACGTCATGAATACCTACGCCCGGCAGCCGGTCGCGTTCGTGCGCGGCGAGGGCGTGTGGCTTTGGGACGAGGCCGGGAAGAAGTACCTCGACGCGCTCGCCGGCATCGCCGTCAACACGCTCGGCTACGCGCACCCGCGCCTCACCGAGGCGCTCCGCAAGCGCCTCGAGAGCGGCGTCATCCACACCTCGAACCTCTGGCGCGTCCCGGACCAGGAGGCGGCGGCCGACCGGGTGGCCGAGATCACGGGGCTCGACGAGGTGTTCTTCTGCAACTCGGGGCTGGAAGCGAACGAGGCGGCGATCAAGATCGCGCGCAAGTACGGCCACGACCGCGGCGTCGCGGAGCCCGCCATCGTCGTGATGGAGAAGGCCTTCCACGGCCGCTCGCTCGCCACGCTCTCGGCCACCGGCAGCCGCAAGGTGCAGGCGGGCTTCGAGCCGCTGGTGCAGGGCTTCGTGCGCGTGCCGCTCAACGACCTCGAGGCGGTGCGCCAGGCGGGCGAGCACAACCGCAACATCGTCGCGGTGATGATCGAGCCCATCCAGGGCGAGGGCGGCATCAACGTCTCGCGCCTGGAGTACCTGCGCGGCCTGAAGGCGCTCTGCGACGAGAAGGAATGGCTCTTCATCTCCGACGAGGTGCAGTGCGGCCTCGGGCGCACCGGCAAGTGGTTCGTCTACCAGCACGCCGGCTTTCTCCCCGACGTGGTGCCGCTCGCCAAGGGGCTCGGCTCCGGCGTCCCGGTCGGCGCCTGCGTGGTCGGCAACCGGGCGAAGGGAGTGCTCAAGCCCGGCAACCACGGCTCCACCTTCGGCGGCAACCCGCTCGCCATGACCGCGGTCATCGCCACCATCGACACGGTGAAGGAAGAGAACCTCATGGCGCGCGCCGTGGCCACCGGCGAGACGATCCGAAATGGCCTGCGCGAGGCGCTCGAGGGCGCCGGCGGCGTGACCGAGATCCGCGGCATGGGCGCGATGATCGGCGTCGAGCTCGCGAAGCCCTGCGGCGAGCTCGTGCTGCAGGCGCTCGAGGCGGGGCTCGTCCTCAACGTGACCGCCGACAACGTGATCCGGATGCTCCCGCCGCTCGTCATGGCCGAGGCGGAGGCGAAGGAGGTGGTGCGCCGGCTCGCGCCGCTCGTCCGCAACTTCCTCTCGGGCGGCGCCGCATGACGCCGATGCCCAAGGTGGCCGTCCGCCACTTCCTGCAGATCCGCGACTTCACGCGCGAGGAGTACGAGCACCTCTTCGCCCGCACCCGGTGGATCAAGGACAAGTTCAAGCGCTACGAGCGCTACTGGCCGCTCGAGGACCGCACGCTCGCGATGATCTTCGAGAAGCAGTCCACCCGCACGCGCCTCTCCTTCGAGGCGGGCATCCACCAGCTCGGCGGCGCCGCCATCTTCCTCAACACGCGCGACTCGCAGCTCGGCCGCGGCGAGCCGGTCGAGGACGCGGCGCAGGTCGTCTCGCGCATGTGCGACATCGTCATGATCCGCACCTTCGAGCAGTCGATCGTCGAGCGCTTCGCCGCGCACTCGCGCGTGCCGGTCATCAACGGCCTCACCAACGAGCATCACCCCTGCCAGATCCTCGGCGACATCTACACCTACACCGAGCACCGCGGCTCGATCGAGGGCCGCACCGTCGCGTGGATCGGCGATTCCAACAACGTGCTGCACAGCTGGCTGCAGGCGGCGCCCATCTTCGGCTTCAAGGTGAACGTCTCCACGCCCCCGGGCTACGAGGTGGAGCCCGAGCGGCTCTGCTCGAACTGCGAGTCCTTCGCCGACCCGATGGAGGCGGCGAAAGGCGCCGACCTCGTCACCACCGACGTCTGGACCTCCATGGGCTTCGAGGCGGAGGACGCCGAGCGCAAGCGCGCCTTCCAGGACTGGCAGGTCGACGCCGAGATGATGCGCGCGGCGAAGAAGGACGCGCTCTTCATGCACTGCCTGCCGGCGCACCGCGGCGAGGAGGTCGCCGCCGAGGTGATCGACGGGCCGCAGAGCGTCGTCTGGGACGAGGCGGAGAACCGCCTGCACTCGCAGAAGGCGCTGCTCGAATTCCTCATGCTGGGAGTCGTGAAGTAATGGCCAACGCCGCAAGAAGCGACAAGAACGCAAGACCCGACGTGAAAAAGGTGGTCCTCGCCTACTCCGGGGGGCTCGACACGTCCGTGATCCTGAAGTGGCTGCAGGACAAGTACCGCTGCGAGGTGGTCACGTTCACCGCCGACCTCGGCCAGGGCGGCGAGGTCGAGCCGGCGCGCAAGAAGGCGCTCAAGCTCGGCATCCCGCCGAAGAACATCTTCATCGAGGACCTGAAGGAAGAGTTCGTCCGCGACTTCGTGTTCCCGATGTTCCGGGCCAATACCGTCTACGAGGGCGAGTACCTCCTCGGCACCTCCATCGCCCGCCCGCTCATCGCCAAGCACCTGATCCAGATCGCGCGCAAGACCGGCGCGGACGCCATCGCGCACGGCGCCACGGGCAAGGGCAACGACCAGGTCCGCTTCGAGCTCGGCGCGCTCGCGCTCATGCCCGAGGTCAAGATCATCGCGCCCTGGCGCGAATGGGACCTCCTCTCGCGCGAGAAGCTCCTCGCCTACGCCGACCGGCACCGCATCCCGGTGGACTTCAAGAAGCGAAAGGGCGGCGCGCCCTACTCGATGGACGCGAACCTGCTGCACATCTCCTACGAGGGGGGCGTCCTCGAAGACCCGGCCTACGAGCCCGAGGAGTCCATGTGGCGCATCACCGTCTCGCCGGAGAAGGCGCCCGCGAGGCCCGAGTACGTGGAGCTCGAGTACCGCAAGGGCGACATCGTCGCCGTCAACGGCCGCCGGATGTCCCCGGCCAAGGTGCTCGCGGAGCTGAACCGCCTCGGCGGGCGCCACGGCATCGGGCGCCTCGACATGGTCGAGAACCGCTACGTCGGCATGAAGAGCCGCGGCTGCTACGAGACCCCGGGCGGCACCATCATGCTGAAGGCGCACCGGGCGATCGAGTCGATCACCCTCGACCGCGAGGTCGTGGCGCTCAAGGACGACCTCATGCCGCGCTACGCGCGCATGATCTACAACGGCTACTGGTTCAGCCCCGAGCGCAGGCTGCTGCAGCAGCTCATCGACGCCTCGCAGGCGCCGGTGAACGGCACCGTGCGCGTGAAGCTCTACAAGGGCACGGTGCTCGTCACGAGCCGCGCCTCGCGCGGCGACTCGCTCTTCGACGCCTCGATCTCGACCTTCGAGGACGACCGCGGCGCCTACAACCAGGCCGACGCCGCCGGCTTCATCCGCCTGAACGCGCTGCGGCTGCGGATCGCGGCGCGGAAGGGCCGCAAGTAACCATGCGCCTCGCGCTCGCCCTGCTGCTTTCGCTCTTCGTGGCGAGCGCCCATCCCGCCCCCTTCGCAGTGCAGGTCGGCGACACCAAGGTGGCGCTCGACACGCCGGCCGGGTTCGCCGACACGATGTTCACCGGCTCGCCGCGGCTCATCGAGCTGGCCGAGTCGCTCACCTCGGCGTCGAACCGCATCCTCCTTTTCGCGCTCACCGACGCGGATCTCCGGCGCTTCACGCTCGGCGACCCGATCGAGGGGCGGCGCTACCTGATCGCCGTCACGCCGCGCGCCATGGAGCGCGAGCGGGTGAGCGGCGAGGCTTTCCGGGCGTTCGTCGACGAGGCGCTCCGGAACGCGGGCAAGCCGCCCGCGCCGGGCAAGCCGCTCCTGGAGGTGCTCGACGCGCGGCCGGGGAAGCTCACGCTCCTCGAGGAGCTCCGGCGCGAGCCCGACGTGGTCTCCGTCCTGCAGGGCACGCGGCTCACGCCGAGCGAGGATCGCCCCGAGCTCAAGCAGTACCTTCTTTCCACCACCACGCTCATCCTGCTCCGCGGCAAGGCGCTCAGCCTGGGCGTGCACACCACCTACGAGGGCCCGGCGGACGTAGACTGGATCCGCATCGTGACCGCGCGCTGGATCGACGAGCTGCAGCGCCTGAACACGCGCTAGGAGAAAGGAGCCTCCCATGCCCTCTTTCGACATCGTCTCGCAGGTCGATCGCCAGGAAGTGAAGAACGCGGTCGAGCAGGCGAACAAGGAAATCGGCAATCGCTACGACTTCAAGGGCTCGGACGCCCGCGTGGAGCAGAACGAGCTCGAGCTCACGGTCTTCGCCGACGACGACTTCAAGCTCGGCCAGGTCATGGATGTCCTGCGGAACCGCCTCGCCAAACGCAACGTCGACGTGCGCGCCCTCGAGCCCGGAAAGCCCGAGAAGATCTCCGGCGACAAGGTGAAGCAGCCCGTGACCCTGAGGAACGGCATCCCGGTCGAGAAGGGCAAGCAGATCGTCAAGCTCATCAAGGACGCGAAGCTCAAGGTAAACGGCTCCATCCAGGGCGACGCCGTGCGCGTGCAGGGCACGAAGAAGGACGACCTGCAGGCCGCCATCCAGCTCGTGCGCAGCCAGGTCACCGACCTCCCGCTCCAATTCATCAATTTCAGGGATTGAGAGTCACAACTGCAGGGATTGAGCGGCCCCGATGAGCCGGCTCGACGGCAAGGTTGCGCTCATTACGGGCGGCGGCGCGGGCATCGGCGCCGCCACGGCGCGGCGGTTCTGCGCCGAGGGCGCGCGCGTCGTGCTCGTCGACCTCGACGCCGGGCGGCTGGAGGCAACAAAGGTTTCCATTCAGGGCGGCACGGAGCCTGAAGTGGGCCCCCGTGTTGCCACCTGCGTGGCCGACGTCGCGGACGAGGGGGCGGCAGAGCGGGCGGTCCAGGCGGCGCTCGGGGCCTTCGGAAGGCTCGACGTCCTCGTCAACAATGCCGCGATGCGCAACTACTCGGCGGTGGCCGAGGCGACGGCCGAGGAATGGGCGAAGGTGGTCTCGGTGAACCTGACTGCGGCTGCGGGCTTCGCCCGGGCCGCCCTGCCGGCGCTGCGGGAAAGCGGCAAGGGGGCGATCGTCAACGTCTCGTCCTGCTACGCGGTCGCCGGACGCAAGGGCATGGCCATCTACGACGCCACGAAAGCGGGCCTGCTCGCCCTCACCCGCACCCTCGCCCACGAGGAGGCGCGCCACGGCATCCGCGCGAACGCCGTGTGCCCCGGCCCCACGCTGACGGAGTTCCACATCGAGCGCGCCCGCGCCGCAGGAAAGGATCGGACGGCGCTCGAGCGCGCGCGCGATGACGCCTCGCTTCTCGGCCGCTGGGCGACGCCCGAGGAGATCGCCGCCCCCATCCTCTGGCTCGCGAGCGACGAGGCGTCCTTCGTGACCGGCGCCGCGCTCATGGTGGACGGCGGGCTGTCGATCAAGTAGCGCGCGACCGACTCAGTCGCCTTCGCTGAGCGCGAGCGTCCAGCGCTCGTAGAGCCGGTCGGCCACCGCGTGCAGGGCCTCGACGCGGCGCCCGATGTCGCGGCGGATCTCCTCGGCGCTTTGCACGCCGGCGCTCCTGCCGGCGTCGTTGCCCGCCGCCCGGGCAGCGAGCGCGTGCTCGTGCTCCTTGCCTTTCAGCCAGGACTCGATCATCGGCACGGTCATCTCGACGTGGCATTGCATGCCGAGATGCGGGCCGATCGCGAAGGCCTGGTTCGCGCAGTGGTCGTTCTCGAGGATGCGCGTGGCCCCCGGCGGGATGCTGAAGGTCTCGCCGTGCCAGTGGAAGGACTCGAATGCCGAAAGCTCGCCGAGCCACGCGCGCGCCACGGAGTTGTCGCAAACGCGCACCTCGCCCCAGCCCATCTCGCGCACGGGGCTCGGGCCCACGACGCCGCCGAGCGCCTTCGACATGAGCTGGCCGCCGAGGCAGTGCCCGATCACGGGAACGTCCTTTCGCACCGCCTCGCGAATGAGCTCGAGCGCCGGCGCAATCCACGGCAGGTCGTCGTTCACGCTCATCGGCCCGCCCATGAAGCACAGGCCCGAGTACCGCCTTGCATCGCGAGGCACCGCATCGCCCCGGTCGAGCGCCACGAGCTCGAGCGGCACCGAGCGGCCCTCGAGATAGGTGGCAAAATAGGCAGGTCCTTCGCTCGGGGAGGTGCGGATGATGGCGACGGGCTTCATGCCTTATTGTATTTCGCTCGGCCTCGCGGCTGCACTCTTCGCCGGTGCGGTCTCGGCCGCCGAGGTCGCGCTCGTCGGCGTCATCGGCCGCAAGGCGGCCGTGCTCGCCGTCGACGGCGGCGCGCCGAAGACGGTCAAGGTCGGGCAGGTCTGGCGAGGGATCAAGGTCCTGCAGGTCGAGCGCGAGAGCGCAGCCGTCGAGATCGAAGGCGAGCGGCGCGTCCTGGCGCTCGGGCAGCACTACCGCAGCGCTCCCGCCGAAAGCGACCGGCAGAGCGTCATCCTGGCGGCCGACCCGGCCGGTCACTTCTTCGTCGAAGGCGCGGTGAACGGCAGTCCGATGCGCTTCGTGGTCGATACCGGCGCCACGCTCATCGCGCTGCCCGGCGCCGATGCCGAGCGCCTGGGCCTCGACTACCGCAAGGGCCGCCGCGGCATCTCGCAGACGGCCAACGGCCCGGTCGCGGTCTACCAGGTGCGCCTCGATAGCGTGCGCGTCGGCGACATCGAGCTCCACGGCGTCGAGGGGCTCGTCATCGAGCAGGGCCTGCCCGTCGCCCTCCTCGGCATGAGCTTCCTCAACCGCGTCGACATGCGCCGCGACGGCGACCGCATGACCCTGATCCGCCGCTTCTGACACCCGAAAAAGGGGTCAGAACAATTTACGGGGAATCACAGCGGCGATTGATGCCTGTTCATTCTTCGTAAATTGTTCTGACCCCGTTATTTGCCGGGGACGAGGGGCACGAAGCGCACGGGGAGGACGCGCTTCTCGTCGAGGCCGCCGTCGGCGCGCTTGGTGAAGAGCTTGAGGAACTGGACGTCGCCCGCGCCGCCCACGGGGATGACCAGGCGGCCGCCGGGCTTGAGCTGCTCGACGAGCGTTTGCGGCACCGAGGGCGCCGCCGCCGTCACGACGATGCCGTCGAACGGCGCTTTCTCGGGCCAGCCCTGGTACCCGTCGCCGATGCGCACCTCGATATTGCGGTAACCGAGCTCGGCCAGCCGCCGGGCCGCCTCGTTCCCGAGGGAGGGAATGAGCTCGATCGAATAGACCTGGGCGGCGATCTCGGCGAGGACCGCCGCCTGATAGCCCGAGCCCGTGCCGACGTCGAGCACGGTCTCGCCGCCGGAGAGGCCGAGAAGGTCCGTCGAGAGCGCGACGATATAGGGCTGCGAGATGGTCTGGCCGGCGCCGATGGCGAGCGGCCGGTTCTCGTAGGCCGACGCGGCCTGCGACGCATCGACCAGCCGGTGCCGCTCGACCTTGCCGAGTGCCCTGCGCACCGGCTCCGACATCCGGGCAAGGCCCGTCTCCACGGCCGTCTCCGCGTAGGTGCGGTCGACCTCCTCCACCATGCGCGCGCGGAGCGCGGCGAAGTCCTGGGCGTGGGTTCCTTCCATGACGAGAAACCCGGCGGCGGCGAGAAGTGCCCTTAGCTTGCCCGTTTCTTCTTCTCGATGAGCGCGTAGGCGCTGTGGTTGTGGATGGACTCGAAGTTCTCCGACTCCACCACGTAGGACTCGATGCGCTCGTCGAGGTTGAGCACCGAGGCGACGTCGCGCACGAGATCCTCGACGAACTTCGGATTGTCGTAGGCGCGCTCGGTGACGTACTTCTCGTCGGGGCGCTTGAGCAGGCCGTAGAGCTCGCAGGAGGCCTGCTTCTCCACGAGGTCGACGATCTCCTCGATCCAGACGAAATCGGTCGTCTGCGCGGTCACCGTGACGTGCGAGCGCTGGTTGTGCGCGCCGCGATCGGAGATCTTCTTCGAGCAGGGGCACAGGCTCGTCACGGGCACCACCACCTTCATGGTGAAGCGCTGGCGGCCGCCGTGGATCTCGCCGATGAAGCTCACCTCGTAGTCCATCAGGCTCTTCACGCCGGAGACCGGCGCCTTCTTCTCGATGAAGTACGGGAAGGTCATCTCGATGTGTCCTTCCTCGGCCTCGAGCTTCTCCACCATCTCGCGCAGCATCTGCTGGAAGGTCTCGACCGTGATCTCGCGCTCGTGCGCCTCGAGGATCTCGACGAAGCGCGACATGTGGGTACCCTTGAAATGGTGCGGCAGCCCCACGTACATGTTGAAGTGCGCGATGGTGTGCTGCGCCCCGGAGGCGCGGCCCGAGGCCCGGTCGTTCGTCGGCCGCTCGGTGATGCGCACGGGATGGCGGATGCCCTTGATGCCCACCTTGTCGATGGCGAGCTTGCGGGAGTCGGGCGCCCCCTGGACGTCCGGGATGTTCTGCAGATCGCGCGCTTTCATGAGCCTTATTCTAACAGCCGAGTAATTTACTCGGGCATTACCCGCTCGATCGCTTCCCGGATGCCGGAAGCATCGAGGCCAACCGAGGCGAGCAGCTTCGCCGGGTCGCCGTGATCGACGAAGCGATCGGGCAGCCCGAGAAGCAGCGTGCGCGTCTCGAGGCCGAGGCGGCTGAGGGCCTCGCACACGGCCGATCCCGCGCCGCCCATGACCTGGTGCTCTTCCACGGTCACGATCAGATGATGCGAGCGGGCCAGGCGTTCCACGAGTTCCACATCGAGCGGCTTCACGAAGCGCATGTTGGCCACGGTGCAGTCGAGCGCCTCGGCAGCCTCCAGCGCCGGCCTGACCATCGAGCCGAACGCGAGGATCGCCACGCCGCGCCTGCCCTCGCGCACGAGCTCGCCCTTGCCGATGGGGAGCGGCCGCAGCAGCTCGGGCTTCGCCTCGCCGAGCGCCGCACCGCGCGGGTAGCGCACCGCGGCCGGCCCGTCGTGGAGAAATCCGGTCGTGAGCATCCGCCGGCACTCGTCGGCGTCCGCGGGCGCCATGACGACGAGGTTCGGCACCGTGCGCAGATACGCGTAGTCGAAGGCGCCGTTGTGCGTGGCGCCGTCGCCGCCGACGAGGCCGCCGCGATCGAGGGCGAAGAGAACCGGCAGGTTCTGGATCGCGACGTCGTGGATGAGCTGGTCGTAGGCGCGCTGCAGGAACGTCGAGTAGATGGCGACGACGGGCTTCATGCCCTCGCAGGCGAGCCCCGCGGCGAAGGTGACCGCGTGCTGCTCGGCGATGCCGACGTCGAAGTAGCGCTCGGGATACTGCGCGGCGTACTTCACCATGCCGGACCCCTCGCACATCGCCGGGGTGATGGCGACGAGCCGCGGCTCCTGCGCGGCCATGTCGCAGAGCCACTCGCCGAAGATCTGCGAGTAGGTGGGCTTGCCCCCGGCCGTCTTCTTCAGGCCTTCGGCCGGGTCGAACTTGCCCGGGCCGTGGTAGGCGATCGGGTCGTCCTCGGCTAGCTTGTAGCCGTGCCCCTTGCGCGTGACGACGTGGAGGAACTGCGGGCCCTTGAGCTTCCTGATGTTGGCGAGCGTCGGCACGAGCGCGTCGAGGTCGTGCCCGTCGATGGGGCCGATGTAGTTGAAGCCGTATTCCTCGAAGAGCGTGGAAGGCGTGACCATGCCTTTCATGTGCTCCTCGGCGCGCCGCGCCAGCTTCCACGCGCCGGGCACGCGCTTCAGCAGGTGCTCGCTCGCGCGCCGCGCCGTCGAATAGAGCCGCCCCGAGAGGAGCCGCGCGAGATAGTTCGTGAGCGCGCCAACGGGCGCCGAGATGGACATCTCGTTGTCGTTCAGGATGACGAGCAGGTCGACGTCCATGGCGCCGGCGTTGTTCAGCGCCTCGAAGGCCATGCCGGCCGACATCGCGCCGTCGCCGATCACGGCGATGCACTTGCGGCTTTCCCCCTTCAGCTTGGCGGACACCGCCATGCCGAGCGCCGCGGAGATGGAGGTGCTGGAATGCGCCGTGCCGAACGTGTCGTAGGGCGACTCCGAGCGGCGCGGAAAGCCCGAGATGCCCCCGAGCATGCGAAGCTGCGCCATCGCCTCGCGCCGGCCGGTGAGGATCTTGTGCGGGTAGGTCTGGTGCCCGACGTCCCAGACGATGCGGTCCTCGGGCGTGTCGAAGACGTAGTGCAGCGCGATGGTGAGCTCGACCGTGCCGAGGTTCGAGGAGAGGTGCCCGCCCGTGCGCGCCACCGACTCGAGCACGAAGGCGCGCAGCTCCTCCACGAGCTGCGGCAGCTGCCGGCGATCGAGGCGCCGCAGGGCCGACGGGTCGTCGATCGTCTTCAGCAGCTCATACATCGCCGGATTGTAGTGCGGTTGGCTCTGCCGCCCGGCCGCGGCGTCGGCGCGCGCGTCGGCCTGCGTGCCCGGGCCGGCGTCGGGGTGCAGCCCATCGGTGATCGTGCTCATGCCTAGAATTTTCTCAGAACGATGTAGTCGGCGAGCTCGGCGAGCCGGCGCGCGGGCGCGCCCAGCCCCTCGAGCGCGCCACGGGCCTGCGCGCGAAGCTCTTCGGCGAGCGAGCGGGCGCGCGCCGCGCCGAGCAGCGTCACGTACGTCGCCTTGCCCTGCTCGGCGTCCTTGCCCGCGGTCTTGCCGAGCGTCGCGGTGCTCGCCTCGTGGTCGAGGATGTCGTCCACGACCTGGAACGCGAGCCCGACCGCGGCGGCGTAGCGCTCGAGCCTCTCCCTGTCGGCCGCGCCGCGCGTGGGGCCGCACGCGTAGCCGAGGGCGACGGCCGCGCGAATAAGCGCGCCGGTCTTGTGGATATGCATGAACTCGAGCTCGGCGAGCTCGAGCTCGCGTCCGGTCGCCTGCAGGTCGAGCTGCTGCCCGCCGGCCATGCCGCGCGAGCCGGCGGCCGCCGCGAGGGTGCGCACCATGTCGAGCTGCACGGCCGGGTCGTCGGCGAGGCCGGGCTCCGCGAGGATCTGGAAGGCCGCCGACTGGAGCGCATCGCCCACGAGAAGCGCGGTCGCCTCGTCGTACTCCACGTGCACCGTGGGCTTGCCGCGGCGCAGGACATCGTCGTCCATGCAGGGCATGTCGTCGTGCACGAGCGAATACGCATGGATGAGCTCGATCGCGGCGGCCGCGCGAGCCAGCCGCTCCGCCGGCGCGCCGCTCACTTCTCCCGCGGCGAAGGCGAGGAGCGGGCGCACGCGCTTGCCGCCCTCGAGCACGGCGTAGCGCATCGCCTCGTGAAGCCGCGCCGGCGCGACGTGCGCGGGCGGAAGCGCGCGCGCGAGCGCCGCCTCCATGCGCGCCTGGACTTCACCCATCCAGGCGCGGAAGTCGGCGGCGCCAGGCTCAGTCGTTGCCGTCGTCACCGGGGCCGGCCTCTGCCGCGGCCGAGCCGAGAGGCTTGAGGATTTCGCCTTCCAGGACCTTCACCTGCTGCTGCGCCACCTCGAGCTGCTTCTGGCAGTAGCGGGCGAGCTCGAGGCCGCGCTTGTGGGTGGCGAGCGCCTCCTCGAGCGAAAGCTCGCCGCTTTCCATGCGCGCGACGATCTTTTCCAGCTCGGCGAGTGCCTGCTCGAACCCGGGCTCGCCGGAGGCGCTATCCGTCGCTGAGGGAGTGCTCATCTGTTTGGTAAGATACTGTTTTTTCATAGGCTTCACAACGCGCGCTTCACAATGCGCGCTTCAAGAGGCGAAAGGCGAGCGCTCCCCATGTCGGATCTAGCGGCGTTCCGCGGACTCGAGCCGGTACGCTGTCATCTGCCGGTCTCCTGGTACTTCGATCCGGAGATCTTCGCGCTCGAGAAGAAGCGGCTCTTCGACGCGGGGCCGAACTACGTGGGCCACGAGCTCATGGTGCCGAACGTCGGCGACTACCACGCCCTCGCCTGGATGGGCGATGCGAAGGTCCTGGTTCGCAACGCGGGCGGCGTGGAGCTGCTCTCCAACGTCTGTCGCCACCGTCAGGCTATCATGCTCGAGGGCCGCGGCCACGCCGACAACATCGTCTGCCCGCTGCACCGCTGGACCTACGACCTCAAGGGCGAGCTTCTCGGCGCGCCGCACTTCGACGAGAGCCCGTGCGTGAAGCTCGCTTCCACGCCGCTCAAGCGCTGGAATGGCCTTCTCTTCGCCGGGCCGCGCGATCCCGCGCGCGACCTCGCCGCGATCAGCACCATGGCCGACTGGGACTTCAGCGGCTACGTGCTCGACGCGGTGCGCATCGACGAGTACGACGTCAACTGGAAGACCTTCGTCGAGACCTATCTCGAGGTCTACCACGTCGAGCCGTACCACCCGGGCCTCGGCAACTTCGCCGACTGCAGCAACTTCAGCGTGGACTACGGCGAGGAGTACTCGGTGCAGATCGTCGCGCCGAAGGCGGGCCTCGCGCGGCCGGGCACGCCCGTGTACCGGCGCTGGCACGAAGCCTGTCTCAAGCAGCTCGCCGGACGCGAGCCCAAGCACGGCGCGCTCTGGGCGACCTACTTCCCCGCGCTCACGTTCGAGTGGTACCCGAACGTGCTGATCGTGTCGAACCTGATCCCGCGCGCGCCCGACCGCACCACCAACGTGGTCGAGTTCTACTACCCGGAGGAGATTGCGCTCTTCGAGCGCGAGTTCGTCGAGGCGCAGCAGGCCGCCTACGTCGAGACGGCGCTCGAGGACAACGAGATCTGCCTTCGCCTCGACCGCGGGCGCCGCGCGCTCTACGAGCAGGGGCTCGACGACGCCGGACCCTACCAGTCGCCGATGGAGGACGCCGAAGTGCACTTCCACGAGTGGCTTCACCGCAGGCTCGGACGCTGACCATGCACACCACGCTTGTCTCGACGCAGGAGCTGCACGACAACCTCGGGCGCTGGCGCGTGTTCGATTGCCGGCACGACCTCATGAATCCGGACGCGGGCGAGCAGCAGTACCGGGAAGGCCACATTCCGGGCGCCGTGTTCGCGCACATGGATCGCGACCTCTCGGCGCCGCGCGAGGGACGCAAGGGCCGCCATCCCCTGCCCTACCCGGGCGCGTTCGTCGCCTGGCTCGGCGAGCAGGGGCTGCGGCCCGAAGACCAGGTGGTGTGCTACGACGGCGGAGGCGGCGCCGTCGCCGCGCGGCTGTGGTGGATGCTGCGCTGGGTGGGCCACGAGGCGGTCGCGGTGCTCGATGGCGGGCTCGCGAAGTGGAAGGCCGAGGGCCGGCCGCTCACCACCGAAGTGCCGCGCCTGCCGCAGGAAAGCTATCCCCTCGCCCTGCGGCCCGAGCGGGTCGTCGGCGTCGGGTTCGTGGAGCAGAACCGCAGCGGGCTGCTCCTCGTCGATGCGCGCGCCGCCGCGCGCTTTCGCGGCGAGCACGAGCCCATCGATCCGGTGGCGGGCCACATCCCCGGCGCGAAAAACCGGTTCTGCAACGAGAACCTCACCGCCGACGGCGTCTTCAAGGACCGGGAGACCCTGCGCCGCGAGTTCGAGGCGCTGCTCGAGGGACGCCGGCCGGAGGAAGTGGTGAACTACTGCGGCTCCGGCGTCGCCGCCTGCCACAACGTGCTCGCCATGGAGCTCGCGGGCCTGAAGGGCTCCAGGCTCTATGCAGGCTCCTGGAGCGACTGGATCAGCGACCCCGCCAGGCCGGTCGCCCGCTGAAGCCCCTCCGTCGTCGCCCATCGCGGTGGTACTTTGCTCGCTGACGCGCTTCTCGTCGTCCACTTCGCCCTCGCGGCGTTCATCGTCGCCGGGTTGATCGCCGTCTGGGCGGGCGCCGCCTTCGGGTGGAGCTGGATCCGCAATCCCTGGTTCCGCTACGCGCACCTCGGCGCCATCGCCATCGTCGCCGCCGAGGCGCTCCTTGGCCTCGCCTGCCCGCTCACGGTGTGGGAGGACGCGCTGCGCGGCGGCGCACGGCCCGAGTCGTTCGTCGGGCGCTGGGTCAATCGCCTCCTCTACTACGAGGCGCCCGAGTGGATCTTCACCGTCGCCTATGTCGCCTGGGCGGCCGCGACCGTGGTCACGCTCCGGCTCGTGCCGCCCAGGAAAAGAGCTGCCTGAACACCTCCTCGCGCACCTCGGGCCGCGAGAGCACGAGATCGTGCTGCCCGCCCGGGAACGCGAGCACCGTGACCTTCTCGCCCAGCCCGCGCGCGTAGCGCGCGATGTGGCGCCAGTCGAGCACGATGTCCGCCTCGTCGGAATGCATGACGAGGACCGGGCAGGCGATCGCGAGGCCGCGGTGCACGCGCGCGTGCGCGTCGTTGATCGCCCCGATCCAGCCGAGGAAGACGGGAAAGCCCTCGACCGGCTTCAGGCGCGTATCGAAGGACCAGTCCTCGAGCAGCCCCTTCACGTAGGCGCGCGAGAGCCGCTCGGGGCTCTTCGTGAACGGGCGGAAGCGCCCGATGGCGGCAGCCAGATGAAGCTGCGGGCGCTTCCAGTCGGGAAGGCGCCAGTCGAAGAACGGGCTGTTCAGCCAGAGCGCCGCGATGCGCTCGCGCCGCTCGCCCTCGTGCGCATAGAGCGAGCAGACGAGCCCGCCGGTCGAATGCCCGGCGAGCAGCACCGGCGCGCCGATCTCGTCGAGCGCGCGGGTGAGATCGGCGTAGTACTCGTCGATCCGCATGCAGAAGTTGGGGTGCTGGTGGGGCTTGAGGGAGCGGCCGTGCTTGCGAAGGTCGAGCGCGTAGAACGCGTAGCCCTCGGCTGCGAAGCGCTCGGCCATGTGACGCTGGAAGAAGTAGTCGCAGAATCCGTGCACGTAGAGCACGGGCCCGCGCGGCGCCTCGGCCGAAGGCAGGCGCACGAGCGTCGCCACGACCGGCCCGTCGTAGTCGGGCGCAAACGGGAGCTCGAGCGCCTCGAAGCCCTCGAGCAGGCGGTCAGGCTGCCAGCCGGGCATGCCGCTCGAGCGCCCAGTCGATGTGCTCGCGCACGAGCTCGGACGCCTGCTCGCGCCTCGCCTTCAGCGCCGCGACCACCTCGGGCGACGAAGGCGCGTTGCCGAGCCCCACGGCCAGGTTCCGCAGCCATCGCTCGTAGCCGATGCGCCGGATGGGCGAGCCGCGCAGCCGCTCGTCGAACTCGCGCTCGGTCCACGAGAAAAGCTCGACGAGACTCGCCGCCTCCAGGCCCTCGCGGGGCTGGAAATCCGCCTCGCCGGAGGGCTGCGCGAAGCGGTTCCAGGGGCACACCGCCTGGCAGTCGTCGCAGCCATAGATCCGGTTGCCGATGAGCGGCCGCAGCGCCTCGGGAATGGCGCTCCTGTGCTCGATGGTGAGATAGGAGATGCAGCGCCGCGCGTCGAGCTGGTAAGGCCCGCGGATGGCGCCCGTCGGGCACGCCGCGATGCAGCGCTCGCACGTGCCGCAGTGCGCGCCCGCCGGCGCATCGGCCTCCAGCGGCAGGTCGCACAGGATCTCGCCGAGGAAGAACCAGGACCCCGCCGAGCGGTCGAGAAGCAGCGTGTGCTTGCCGCGCCAGCCGATGCCAGAGCGCACGGCGAGCTCCACCTCCATGACGGGCGCCGAGTCGGAGAACACGCGGTAGCCGAACGCGCCGGCGGCCTCCGCGATGCGATCACAGAGCTTCTGGAGCCTCTGCCTTAGCATCTTGTGGTAGTCGCGGCCGCGGGCATAGCGGGCGATGACGGCGCGCCCGGGATCGTCCTCGATGCCCTGTCCGGGCCCGTGCAGGTAATCCATGCGGCAGGTGATGACCCGCAGCGTGCCGGGCACGAGCTCGGCGGGACGCGCGCGGAGCGTCCCGTGGCGCGCCATATACTCCATCTCGCCATGCCATCCGCGCGAGAGCCACTCGAGCAGGCGCGGCTCGGCCGCCGAGAGATCCGCGTCCGCAATGCCGACGGCCTGGAAGCCGAGCTCGATTCCCCACTGCTTGATGCGCTGCGTGAGCGCGGCGAAATCCATGGCCTGGGATCTTAGACTGCCGGACGAAGCGGCGACGCTCGCGCTCGGGCGCGCCCTGGCTGCGGGCATCGGTCCGGGACGCGTGCTGCACCTGCGCGGCGAGCTCGGCACGGGCAAGACGACGCTCGTGCGGGGGTGCCTGCGGGCGCTCGGCGAGTCCGGCCGGATCAAGAGCCCGACCTACAGCCTGGTTGAACTTTATTCGATTTCGAGCTTAAACTTGTATCACTTTGATTTTTATCGATTCAATGACAAGAACGAATGGTTGAGCGCGGGGTTCGGGGAATTGTTCGGACCGGACTCGGCCTGCATCGTCGAATGGCCGGAGCGGGCGGGCGATCTTCTCCCCCGGCCGGACGTGGACGTTCACCTGGCGATCGAGGGGGATGGGCGGCGCGCTGTGCTGACTTCCTGCAGCGAAGCGGGCGCCGCGTGGCTGCGCTTGGCGCGCTCGCGGTACTCGGCTCCGTAGCCTCGGCGCACGCCCAGGTCGTCTCCACGCGGGTGTGGCCGGCGCCGGACTACACGCGGCTCACGCTCGAGTCGAAGAGCGCGCTCGCCTACACGATGTTCTCCGTCAAGGACCCCGGCCGGCTCGTGCTCGATCTCCAGACCGACGAGCTCACGCCGGCGCTCCTCGAGCTTCACGGCAAGGTCTCCGAGGAGGATCCGCACCTCAAGGGCCTGCGCGTTGCGTGGAACCGCCCGGGCGTCGTGCGCGTGGTGCTCGACCTGAAGACCGACGTGCTGCCGCAGGTGTTCACGCTGAAGCCGATTGGCGAATACGGGCATCGGCTGGTGCTCGACGTGTACCCGGTCGTGCCGCACGATCCGCTCGCGAAGCTCATCGAGGAGACCGAGAAGAAGCGCGCCGCACAGGGGAGCCAGCCGGCGGTGATGCGGCTCGCGACCGTGGTGATCGACGCTGGGCACGGCGGCGAGGACCCCGGCGCGATCGGCCGGCGCGGCTCGCGCGAAAAGGATGTCACGCTCAGCATCGCGCGGCGGCTGAAAGCCCTGATCGACGCGGAGCCGGACATGCGCGCCCTCCTCACGCGTGACGGCGACTACTACCTGCCGCTCCAGGCTCGCGTCGACAAGGCGCGCCGGGTGCGCGCCGATCTCTTCGTCTCCATCCATGCCGACGCGTTCGTGCGCCCGCATGCGCGCGGCTCCTCGGTCTTCGCGCTCTCCGAGCGCCGGGCGACTTCCGAGGCGGCGCGCTGGCTCGCCAATCGCGAGAACGACGCCGACCTGATCGGCGGGGTGAACCTCGACATCAAGGACCGCCACCTCGCCCGCACGCTCCTCGACCTTTCGCAGACGGCCACCATCGACCACAGCCTGCGGCTGGGCAGCGCGGTGCTGCGCCGGCTGGGGGACGTCAACACGCTGCACAAGCCAGAGGTCGAGCAGGCGAGCTTCGCGGTGCTCAAGGCGCCCGACATTCCCTCGATCCTCATCGAGACGGCCTTCATCTCCAACCCGGAGGAAGAGCGGCGCCTGAACGACAAGGCCTATCAGGAGCGCCTCGCCCGCGCCATCCTCGGCGGCATCCGGGAGTACTTCACCAAGCATCCGCCCCGGCCGCAGTCCCCGCTCGCGCTCAATTAGCGCTGTTCTGGCTGGGTCGACCGTTCTGGCTGGGTCGACCTCACGGGAAGCCGGGTGCGCACCCAGGCGACGAGCCCGGGCGACACGGACACGAGCACGATGGCGACGATGACGAGCGTGAGGTTCTCGCGCACCACCGGCAGGTTGCCGAAGAGGTAGCCTGCCACGCTGAGCGAAACGACCCAGATGAGCGCGCCCGCGACGCAGTAGGCGATGTAGCGCGGATACGGCATGGCGCCCATGCCGGCGACGAACGGCGCATAGGTCCGCACGATCGGGACGAAGCGGGCGAGGATGATCGTCTTGCCGCCGTGGCGCTCATAGAAGGCGCGCGCGCGCTCGAGGTGCGCCGGATTGAGGAGCCACGACTCCCGCGAGTAGAAGATGCGCGGGCCGATCCAGCGGCCGATCCAGTAATTGACGTTGTCGCCGCAGAGCGCCGCGGCTACCAGCGTCATGATGAGGAGGTAGAGATCCATGCCGCCCACCGCGGCCACCGCGCCGGCGACGAAAAGCAGCGAGTCGCCCGGCAGGAACGGCGTGACGACGAGCCCCGTCTCGCAGAACACGATGGCGAAGAGCAGCGCGTAGACCCACGGGCCGTGCTGCGCGACGAAGGCCTCGAGGTGCACGTCGAGATGCACGACGAGATCCCACGCCAGGGTAGCGAGATCCCGCAGGGACAGGCCGCCGATTTCCATGCGGCCATTCTATATACTTGGGCGTGGCCTCCATCCGCGTTCTTCCCGATCTGCTCATAAGCCAGATAGCGGCCGGCGAAGTCGTCGAGCGGCCCGCGTCGGTCCTGAAGGAGCTCCTCGAGAACAGCCTCGACGCCGGCGCCGGAGCGATCACCGTGGCGCTCGACGAGGGCGGCGTGCGCCGCATCCAGGTCGAGGACGACGGCGAGGGCATCGCCGAGGCGGACGTTCCCCTCGCCGCCGCGCGGCACGCCACGAGCAAGATCGCCACGCTGCAGGACCTCGAGGGCGTGGCGACGATGGGATTTCGCGGCGAGGCGCTCGCCTCCATCGCCTCGGTGTCGCGCCTCTCGCTCGTCACGCGACGCCGGGAGGCCGCGCACGGCGCCTCGCTCTGCGTGGAAGGCGGCGAGGCGGGCGAGGTGCGGCCGGCCGCGCGCGCGCCGGGAACGACCGTGGCGGTCGCGGACCTCTACTTCAACACGCCGGCGCGGCGCAAGTTCCTTCGCACCGAAGCCACCGAGTTCGGCCACTGCGACGAGGTGTTCCGGCGCTCGGCGCTCGCGCGGCCCGACATCGCCTTCACGCTGAAGCACAACGGGCGCGTAAGCCGCCACCTGCGCGCGCAGCCGCTCGCCGAGCGCGCCGCCGCCGTCCTCGGCGCGGAAGCGATGCGGGCCTCGCTGCCGGTGGAGGCGCAAAGCGGGTCGCTCCGGCTCTTCGGCTTCGCGGGCAGCCCGCATGCGGCGCGCGCGCGCGCCGACGGGCAGTACTTTTTCGTGAACGGGCGCTTCGTCCGCGACCGGCTGCTCGCGCACGCGGCGCGCGAAGCGTACGCGGGCCTCCTGCACGGCGAGCGCCAGCCGGCGTACGTGCTCTTCCTCGAGCTCGACCCGCGCGCGGTCGACGTCAACGTCCACCCCGCCAAGACGGAGGTGCGCTTTCGCGATTCGCGCGCCGTCCATCAGTTCGTGCGGCACGCGCTCGAGCGCGCCCTTTCCGCGAGCGCCGCGCAGGCGCCCGTGGCCTACGCGGCGGTCGGCGAGCGCGCCTACGCATCCCTCAGCGCCTCTCCCTCGCAAGCGTCCCTTCAGGTCTCGCAGCCGGCGCAGGCGTACGAGGCCTTCATGCAGTCGGCATTGAAAGGCGCGTTGCCCGCCTCCGGCCAGCCGGAAGGAAGGCGCGAAAGACCTGAGGACCCCGGGAACGAGCATCCGCTGGGGTATGCCCTGGCGCAGCTCCACGGCATCTACATCCTCGCGCAGAACGCGGCCGGGCTCGTCCTCGTCGACATGCACGCCGCCCACGAGCGCATCGTGATGGAGAAGCTCAAGAGAAACCTCGCTCAGGGCGCGGTGCAGCGCCAGGCGCTCCTCGTGCCGGCGGTGCTCCGGGCCGAGGCGCTCGACGTCGCCACCGCCGAGGAGCACCGCGAAACGCTCGAGCGCCTGGGCATCGAGGTGTCGGCGAGCGGTCCCGCCGAGCTCGCCGTGCGCGCCGCGCCGGCGCCGCTCGCGAATGGCGACATCCCGGCGCTCGTGCGCACCGTGCTCGCCGAGATCCGCGAGTTCGGCGCGAGCGAGGCGCTCGCGGGCCGGCAGGAGGAGCTCCTCGCCACCATGGCCTGCCACGCCGCCGTGCGCGCGAACCGCAGCCTGTCGATCGCCGAGATGAACGCGCTCCTTCGCGAGATGGAGGCGACCGAGCGCTCGGGAAGCTGCAATCACGGCCGGCCGACGTGGTACCAGCTCACGCTGGCCGACCTCGACCGGCTCTTCATGCGGGGACGCTGAATGGACAAGGTCATGCTGATCACGGGCGGTGGCCGCGGCATCGGCGCGGCCACCGCGCGGCTCGCCGCCGCGCGCGGCTACGCCGTCTGCATCAATTACCTGCGCGATGCCGCCTCCGCGCAGGCGCTTCGCCGCGACATCGAGCGCGCGGGCGGGAAGGCCCATGCCGTCGCGGGCGACGTCTCCGTCGAGGCGGATGTCCTGCGGCTCTTCGACGAGACGGAGCGCTCGCTCGGGCGCCTCGACGTCCTCGTGAACAACGCCGGCATCGTCGACCGCGGCATGCGCGTCGAGGCGATGAGCGCCGAGCGGCTGCAGCGCATGTTCGCGATCAACATCACGGGAAGCTTCCTCTGCGCGCGCGAGGCCGTGAAGCGCATGTCGACCCGCCATGGCGGCAAGGGCGGCGCCATCGTCAACGTTTCCTCGATCGCCGCGCGCCTCGGCGGCGCCGGCGAGTACGTGGACTACGCCGCCTCCAAGGGCGCCATCGACACGCTCACCGTCGGCCTCGCGAAGGAGGTTGGCCCGGACGGCATCCGGGTGAATGCGGTACGACCGGGCGTGATCCGCACCGACATCCACCTCGCGAGCGGCGATCCGGCGCGCGTGGAGCGCATCGGCGCCACGGCGCCGCTCGGGCGCCCGGGAGAGCCGGAGGAGATCGCGCGCACGATCCTCTGGCTCGCCTCGGACGAGGCCTCCTACCTCACCGGCGCGCTCGTCGACGTCACCGGCGGCCGCTAGCTTGGCGGGCGAAGCGCTCGTCCTGCTCGGGCCGACCGCGAGCGGCAAGTCGCGCCTCGCGCTCGAGCTCGCGGCGCGCGGGCCCGTCGAGATCGTCTCGGTCGATTCGGCGCTCGTCTACCGCGGGCTCGACATCGGCACCGCGAAGCCGAGCCTGGAAGAGCGCGCGCGCGTGCCGCACCACCTCATCGACCTCGTGCCGCCCGACGAGGCGTACTCGACCGGCCGCTGGCGCGCCGACGCGCTCGCCGCCGTGGCGGACGTCTTCGCCCGCGGGCGGATTCCGCTTCTCGTCGGCGGCACCATGCTCTACTACCAGGCGCTCGTCGCGGGGCTCGACACGCTGCCGCAGGGCGATGCCCGGCTTCGCCGGGAGATCGACGCCGAGGCGGCGAGGCGCGGCTGGCCGGCGCTGCATGCCGAGCTCGCGCGCGTGGATCCCGCGAGCGCGGCGCGCATCCAGCCCGCCGACGCGCAGCGCATCCAGCGGGCGCTCGAAGTGTGGCGCCTCACGGGCGAGCCGCTTTCTTCGCTGCAGGGCCGCTCGCGGCCGGGGCTCGCCTTCGGGCTTCGCGGCTTCGCGCTCGTGCCCGCCGAGCGCGCCGCGCTGCACGCGGCGATCGAGCGGCGCTTCGACGCGATGCTGGCGGCCGGGCTCGTGGAGGAGCTGCGCGCGCTCAAGGAGCGCCATCCCCTGCACGAGGGGCTGCCGAGCATGCGCGCGGTAGGCTATCGGCAGGCCTGGGACTTGCTCGCCGGCCGGATCGACGCCGGCGAGATGCGCGCGCGCGCGATCGCGGCGACGCGCCAGCTCGCCAAGCGGCAGCTCACCTGGCTGCGGCGCTTTCCCGAGCTCGAGCGCCTGGAGAGCGGAACGCCCGCGCTCGAGCGCGCAGCGCTCGCGCGCCTCCTTGCCGCGATGCCGTAGCCGGCAAGTCATTCGTTCTTCCAGACGCCGCGCGCATTCAGCGCGGCGAGGAAGAACTGTAGCCCGACCAGCGCATACGCATGGTCGTACAGGCCCCAGGCCACCCAGAGTACGTTGCTCAGGAGGAAGATCCAGAAGCCGACGGCGCGCTTGCGGGCGCTGCGCGAGGCGACGAGCCACGCGCCGGCTACGGTGGCCACCATGGCGGGCCATTGCAGGAGATCGAGGTAGTCCATTCAAATGAACCAGACCGCTGCGGGCAACGCTCGTTCAGGAGAGCGCATGGAGATCGGCATCATCGGCCTGGGCCGCAGGGGCGCGGGCATGGCGCGGCGGCTCGCGCGCGCCGGCGTGCGCGTGCATGGCTACGATCCGGACGAGGCGGCGCGGCAGGCCGCCGCCGCGGGCCCCGGCGTCGCCTGCGCGGAAAGCCTCGCCGCCCTCTGCACGCGCTTCGCGGGCGAGCGCGTGATCCTCGTCGCCCTGCCGCCCGGCGAGGCGGTCGAGGGCACGATCCGCGAGCTCATCCCGCTCGTTTCCTCGGGCGACACCCTCGTCGACGGCGGCGACAGCCATTACCGGGACTCCAAGCGCCGGGCATTGGCGCTCTCGCAGCAAGGCTTGCGCTACATCGACGCGGGAGTCGCCGACGGCGTCGATGGCAGCGAGCACGGCTTCTGCCTCATGCTCGGCGGCACGCCGAAGTCGATCGAGATCTTCGAGCCCTTCGCCCGTCGTCTGGCGCCAAGGCCCGACGAAGGATGGCTGCACTGCGGGCCGAGCGGCGCCGGGCACTACGCGCGCATGGTCCACAACGGCATCGAGTACGGGATGATGCAGGCGCTCGCCGAAGGCTTCGCGCTGCTCGCCGCGCGGGCGGAGCTCGACATCGACCCTGCGCGCCTCGCGCAGACGTGGCGCCACGCGGGCGCCCTGCGCTCGTCGCTCCTCGACCGGTGCGCCCGCATCCTGAACGAGAACGACTCGCTCGCCGGCGTGCCGCCCCTCGCGGCCGACAACGGCGAGGGCCGGTGGACGGCGCTCGAGGCGGTGGAGCTCGGCGTGCCGGCGCCGGCCATCGCGACGGCGCTGATGAGCCGCTTCGCGGCGCAGGGCGGCGCGGACTACGCCCGGCGCCTCCTCGCCTCGCTGCTCGCGTCGAAGAAGCGCTAGAAGGCCGGCTCGCGCGCCCCGACCGTCCCGTCGCGCCGCGGATCGGCCCCGCCGCGCCAGCCGTACGCGAAGCGCTCGATGCCGTGCAGGCCGCTCGTCATGGCGTGGATCGCCACTTCGTGCCCGCGCGCGCGAAGCGCCGGCGCGAGGCGCTCGTAGGACGTGCCCGCCTCGAGCTCGGTGGGCCCGTTGCGGTTGCCGAAATTTGGCGCGGCGATGGCCTCCGGGAGCGGCAGCTTCCAGTCGAGCACGCCCACGAGCGTACTTGCGACGTAGCCGATGATGCGCGGGCCGCCGGGCGAGCCGAGGGCGAGCCGCACTTCGCCGTCGGCGCCGAAGACGATCGCGGGCGCCATGCTCGAGCGCGGGCGCTTGCCGCCCGCCACGGCGTTCGGGCCGCCGGGGCGAAAGTCGAAGTCGGTGAGCTCGTTGTTGAGGAAGAAGCCGCGCACCAGGATGCGGCTGCCGAACGCCGCCTCGACGGTGCTCGTCATGGAGACGATGTTCCCTTCCCCGTCGAGGATGGTGAAGTGCGTCGTGCCGGAGGACTCGGGATCGCCCGCCGGCGCGAGCTCGAGCGCCCGCTCGCCGATCAGCTGCACGCGCCTGCTCAGGTAGCCCGGGTCGAGCAGCTCGTCCACGGGCACGTCGACGTAGTCCGGATCGCCGAGGTAGCGCGCCCGGTCGGCGAACGCGAGCCGGCTCGCTTCGGCGAAGAGGTGCACCGCCTCGGCCGAGTGCGCGGGCCGCTCGGCGAAGGCGGTGCGCTCCAGGAGCCCGAGGATCTGCAGGAGCGCCACGCCGCCCGAGCTCGGCGGCGGCATGGAGCAGACGCGCCAGACCCGGTAGGGACCGCACAGGGGCTCGCGCTCCTTTGCCCGGTAGCCGAGCAGGTCCTCCTCCGTCAGGTCGCCCGGCCGCGCGTGCGAGCGCACCGCGCGCACGATGTCCTGTGCGATCGCGCCCTGGTAGAACGCGCTCGCCCCCTGCAGCGCGATGGCGTTCAGCGTCGCGCCGTAGGCCGGATTGACGACGCGCTCGCCGACGGCCTTCGGCCGGCCGTCCCGGTCGTAGAAGATGCGCCGGGCGTAGGGATCGTCGCGAAGGTGAGGGTTGCGCTCGAGCGCCGCATGCAGCCGCGGCGGCATCGGAAAGCCTTCCTCGGCGGCGTAGATGGCGTAGCGCAGGTTCTCCGCCCAACGCAGGCGACCGTGGCGCTCGTGCGCCAGCTCGAGCAGGCGCAGCACGCCCGGCACGCCGACCGAGCGTCCGCTCTCCACGGCTTCGACGAAGTCGAGCGGCCTGCCTTGCGCGTCCAGGAATCGTGCGGGACGGGCAGCGGCGGGCGCCGTCTCGCGGCCGTCGTAGGCCCGCAGCTTCTTCTCCTGCTCGGACCAGTACAGCATGAATGCGCCGCCGCCGATGCCGGAGGATTGCGGCTCGACGAGGCCGAGCACGGCCTGCACCGCCACGGCCGCGTCGACCGCGCTGCCGCCCAGCCTGAGCACGGTCATCCCCGCGTCCACGGCGAGCGGGTGAGCCGCCGCGACCATGAGCGGGCCGCTGGGCGCGAAGCCCGGCTCGTCGCGCGGTGCGAGCTGCGCGCAGCCCGCGAGCAGCAGCGCGAGCGGAGCGCCAAAAAGAAAAAGGGCGGCCGCAGCCGCCCTTTTCGCGAGGATCGCTCGCAGGGTCGTCACGCCATCAGAGGCACGACGAGCAGTGCCACGATGTTGATGATCTTGATGAGCGGGTTCACCGCCGGGCCGGCCGTGTCCTTGTACGGGTCGCCGACCGTGTCGCCGGTCACCGCCGCCTTGTGGGCCTCGGAGCCCTTGCCGCCGTGGTGGCCGTCCTCGATGTACTTCTTCGCGTTGTCCCAGGCGCCGCCGCCCGTGCACATGGAGATGGCGACGAAAAGGCCGGTGACGATGGTGCCCATCAGCACGCCGCCGAGCGCCTGCGCGCCGGCCGTGCCGCCGAACACCCACGTGAAGCCGAGGCCCACGACGATCGGCACGAGCACCGGCAGCAGCGAGGGGATCATCATCTCCTTGATGGCGGCGCGGGTGAGAAGGTCGACGGCGGTGCCGTACTCGGGCTTCGCCTTGCCTTCCATGATGCCGGCGATTTCCTTGAACTGGCGGCGCACCTCGAGGACGACCGAGCCCGCCGCGCGCCCCACCGCTTCCATCGCCATGGAGCCGAAGAGGTAGGGCACCAGCCCGCCGATGAAAAGCCCGACGATGACGAAGTGGTTGGAGAGGTCGAAGGAGAGGCTCTGGCCCGCCGCCTCGAGCGCGTGCGTGAAGTCGGCGAAGAGCACGAGCGCCGCGAGGCCGGCGGAGCCGATCGCGTAGCCCTTGGTGACCGCCTTCGTGGTGTTGCCGACGGCGTCGAGCGGGTCAGTGATGTCGCGCACCGAGTCGGGCAGCTCGGCCATCTCGGCGATGCCGCCCGCGTTGTCGGTGATGGGGCCGTAGGCGTCGAGCGCGACGATGATGCCCGCCATGGAGAGCATGGAGGTCGCCGCGATGGCGATGCCGTAGAGGCCCGCGAGCGCATACGAGGCGACGATGGCCACGCAGACCGCGAGCACCGGCCAGGCGGTGGACTTCATCGACACGCCGAGGCCGGCGATGATGTTGGTGGCGTGCCCCGTCACGCTCGCGGCGGCCACGTGCTGCACCGGCTTGAACTGCGTGCCGGTGTAGTACTCGGTGATCCAGACGAGGAAGCCGGTGAGCGCCATGCCCACCACGGCGGTGCCGTAGAGGTGCCAGACGCCGATCGTGCGCATCTCGCCGGCGATCTCGAACGGCGTCGTCTTCACCACGTCGCCCATGACGAGTACGGTGATGGGGTAGAACGCGATGAGGGCGATGCCGCCGGCCCAGGCGAGCCCCTTGTAGAGCGCCGGCATGACGTTCTTGTCGCCGGGCTTCGCCTTCACGAACCAGGTGCCGACGATCGAGGCGATGATGGCAAAGCCGCCGATGGCGAGCGGGTAGATGAGCGCCGCCGCGCTCGCGTGCTTCACCATCAGCGCGCCGAGGAGCATGGTGGCGATGATCGTGACGGCGTACGTCTCGAAGAGGTCGGCCGCCATGCCGGCGCAGTCGCCCACGTTGTCGCCGACGTTGTCGGCGATCACCGCGGGGTTGCGCGGGTCGTCCTCGGGAATGCCCGCTTCCACCTTGCCGACGAGGTCGGCGCCCACGTCGGCGCCCTTGGTGAAGATGCCGCCGCCCAGACGGGCGAAGATCGAGATGAGCGAGGCGCCGAAGCCCAGGCCGATGAGCGGGTGGATGACCTGGCTCATGTTGGCGCGGTCGACCGCGTTGGCGTAGAGGAGCGCGAAGTACCCCGCGACGCCGAGGAGGCCGAGCCCAACCACGAGCAGGCCCGTGATGGCGCCGCCGTTGAAGGCGACCTGCAGCGCCTCGTTCAGGCCTACGCGCGCCGCCTCGGCGGTGCGCACGTTGGCCCGCACCGACACGTTCATGCCGATGATGCCGCAGGCGCCGGAGAGCACCGCGCCGAGCGCGAAGCCCCAGGCGGTCGCCCAGCCGAGGCCCGGCACGAAGCCGATGATGAGGAAGAGGATCACGCCCACCACGGCGATCGTCTTGTACTGGCGCCACAGGTAGGCCACGGCGCCCTCGCGCACGGCGGCCGCGATCTCGCGCATGCGCTCGTTGCCGTCGGGCAGCCGCAGGATGCGGCCGATCTGCCAGGCGCCATACAGGATGGCGAGGACCGCGCACGCGAGCGCGAACAGGAGTCCACCGGTCATGATTCTTCTCTCCCCGAAAAGGGCTCGAATTTTAGCAGGAGCGCGCCCCGCGGCGCGCCCGGATTACGCCGCGCCCAACGCCGCCAGGGCGCGCTGGCTGACCTCCTCGACCGAGCCGACGCCGGAGATCTTGCGCACCTTGGGCGCGCGCGGATCGCCGCTCGAGGCCCACGCGCCGTAGTAGTCGACGAGCGGGCGCGTCTGCGCGCGGTACACCTCGAGGCGCCGGCGCACGGTCTCCTCGCGGTCGTCCTCGCGCTGCACAAGCGGCTCGCCGGTGAGGTCGTCGCGGCCTTCGACCCGGGGCGGGTTGAACTTCACGTGATAGGTGCGCCCGGAGCCCGGATGGGTGCGCCGCCCGCTCATGCGCACGACGATCTCCTCGTCGGGCACGTCGATCTCGAGCACGTAGTCGATGCTTACCCCTTCGGTCTTCATGGCCTCGGCCTGCGGAAGGGTGCGCGGGAAGCCGTCGAAGAGGAAGCCGCGCGCGCAATCCGGCGCCCGCAGGCGCTCCTTCACGAGCGCGACGATGATCTCGTCCGAGACGAGCTGCCCCGCGTCCATCACCTGCTTCGCGGCGGCGCCGAGCGGCGTGCCGGCCTGGATGGCCGCGCGCAGCATGTCGCCGGTGGAAATCTGGGGGATGCCGAAGCGCTCGCAGAGGAACGCCGCCTGGGTGCCCTTGCCGGCGCCGGGCGGGCCGAGAAGTATCAAGCGCATGAAAACATTGTACGCACGGCCTCGAGGTCCTGCGGCGTGTCGACCCCGGGGGCGAGCGCCATTTCGCTCACGGCGACGGCGATGCGGTAGCCGTGCCACAGGGCGCGCAGCTGCTCGAGCGCCTCGGCGCGCTCGAGCGGGCTTTCCTCGAGGCCGGCGAAGGCGGCGAGGAACCCGGCCCGGTAGGCGTAGAGCCCGGCGTGACGGTAGACGGGCGATGCCTGCGGGTCGCGCGGGTACGGGATGCGCGAGCGCGAGAAATAAAGCGCGTAGCCCTCGCGGTCGAGGACGACCTTGACGACGTTGGGATTGTCGAGCAGGCCCTCCTCGTCGATCGGGTGGCAGGCGGTGGCGAGGCTCGCCGCCGGACGCTGCGCGAGCGCCTCGGCCACGCGGGAGACGAGCGCGGGGGAAATGAGCGGCTCGTCGCCCTGGACGTTGACGACGATGTCGTCTTCGCCGAGCCCCAGCGCGCGCGCCGCCTCGGCGATGCGGTCGGTTCCGGTGGCGTGGTCGGCGCGCGTCATGAGCGCCGAATGGCCGTGCCGCGCGACGGCCTCGGCAATGCGCGCGTCGTCCGTCGCCACGTGCACCGCCGCCGCGCCGCTTTGCGCGGCGCGCTCGCAGACGCGCACCACCATGGGCTTGCCCTGGATGTCGGCGAGCGGCTTGCCGGGGAACCGGGTCGAGGCGTAGCGGGCGGGGATGACGACGGTGAAGCGGCCGGCCGATGTCACGCCACTTCTTCTTCCGGCGGAAGCTTGCGCGCCTCCTCTTCGAGCATGACCGGAATTCCGTCCTTCACCGGATAGCCGAGGCGATCGGGCCTGCACACGAGCTCGCCCGCCTCCTTGCGGTAGATGAGCTTGCCCTTGCACAGCGGGCAGACCAGGATTTCAAGCAGCTTTGGGTCGACGCCACTCATTCACTCTCCCCAGGAGCCAGTCGCCGAAGGCCGGATCGAGCCGGGCGCTCACCGGCAGCACCCACCATTGCGGCCGCGCGGCGCCGCGCAATTTTACCGCGTCCTTCTCCGTCATCAGGACGGGCTCGTCGCCGGCGAAGTCGAGGTCCGCCGGCTTGAACGGGTGATGGTCGGGAAACGGATGCGGCACGGGCTTCAGGCCGAGCTTCATCAGATGGAGGAAGAACCGGTTCGGGTCCCCGATGCCCGCCACGGCGTGCACCCGGCGGCCGGCGAAGTCGGCGGCGCGGCGACGGTCCCGCGCGTCGGTCATGCGGTGGAAGACTTCCCCTTCGAGGACCATGGCGAAAGCGTTTTTCAGCCCCGCCGCGCCGTGGGCGACGACCGCGTCGACGCTGCGTAGGCGAGCGCGCGGCTCGCGAAGCGGCCCGGCCGGAAAGAGAAAGCCGTTGCCCAGGCCGCGCCGGTCCACGACCGCGATCTCCAGATCGCGCCGCAGCCGGTAGTGCTGCAGTCCGTCATCGAGAATGACGACGTCCACGTCCGGATGCTGGGCGCGTAGCGCCGCGATCACCGCCAGACGATCGGCGCCGACCCAGACGGGGCAGCCGCTGCGGCGCGCGAGGAGGATCGGCTCGTCCCCGACGTCCTCGGCCGCCGAGGCGATGGTGGCGGCGCGCGGCGCCGGGCCGCCCCGGCCGCCGTAGCCGCGCGAGACGATCGCGGGCGAGCAGCCCTTGGACTTCAGGAATTCCGCGATCCAGATGACGAGCGGCGTCTTGCCGCTGCCGCCGGCGACGATGTTGCCTACGACGATGACCGGAATGCCCGGATGGCGGCTCCTCAGGAGGCGCACGGCGTAAAGAAGCCGGCGCGCACGCACGACCAGCGCGAAGGCGAGGCTCGCCGGCCACAGCAGCCAGGCTGGCACGCCGCGCCGGTACCAGAACTTCACGCTAGCGCGCCGTCTGCGTGGTGAAGGTGATGCGCGGGAGCCCTGCGATGCGTGCGGCCTCCATGACCCGCACCACCGCCTGGTGCGTGGCCGAGGCGTCCGCGCTGATCACCACCACGGGGTCGTTCATGGGCGCGGCGGCCCGGCGCAAATCGTCGGCAAGCTGCTCGGGGCTCGCGAAGGCGACCGGCGAGTGGTTGATGACGTACTGGCCCTGCGCGTTGACGAGCACCGTCACCTCGTTGGGCCGCTCCTTCTGCTGCTCGGCGTCCGCCGTCGGCAGGTTGATCTGCAGCTCGGTGTACTTCGAGTACGTGGTGGTGATCATGAGGAAGATGATGATCACCAGCATCACGTCGATGAGGGGCACCAGGTTGATCTCCAGGGGCTCCTTCTCGCGGCCGCGCCGGAAGTTCACGCGCGCTGCACCCTAGCCTCGCGGGCCGCCGCCCGGGTAGTCCGTGCGCTCCCCCTGCACGATGTCGACGAGCTTGGACGCCTGCAACTCCATCTCGACGACGAACGTGTCCACTTTGTGGCGGAAATGGCGGTACATGATGAGCGCCGGCACGGCGATGCCGATGCCGAACGCGGTGTTGTAGAGCGCGACCGAGATGCCGTGCGCGAGCTGCTGGGGATTGGTGCCGCCGGTGGGCGACTGCGAGCCGAAGATCTCGATCATGCCGATCACGGTGCCGAAGAGGCCGAGCAGCGGCGCCGCGGTCGCGATGGTGCCGAGCGTCGTGAGGAAGCGCTCGAGCTCGTGAGCGACCGCGCGGCCGGCCTCCTCGATCGCCTCCTTCATCACGTAGCGGGAGCTTCGGTAGTTGCGCAGCCCCGCGGCGAGCACCGCGCCGAGCGGCGAGTCCTTCGCGAGCCGCTCGAGCATGTCGTCGGAGACGCCGTGGCGCTGATACACCGAGAGCACCTGCTCGAGAAGCGTCGGCGGAATGATCTTGTGCTCGCGCAGCGACAACGAGCGCTCGATGATGAGCGCAACCGCGACGACGGAGGCGGCGAGCAGCGGCCAGATCGGCCAGCCTGCGGCCTGGATGATTGCGAACAACGGCTCTTTCCCGTGCCTTTCCCCCGCTGCCTGCTTCAACGCGGTGCGCGCAGCGTTCGTTGTTTTTTTCTGCGGCGACTTTAGCCAATGCGGCAAGCTGCGGCAAGTTCCCGCGGCGCAAAAAATTGCGCGGCGGCGCTGCAGAATCGGCGACGCCTGTAGTGCAAATCACGATATCCACAAAAACCTGTGGATAAGTGTGTGGACATTCGATGAATTGGTCGCGCGTTGCCCGTGATGGAGCCGGCAAAGTCGGTCGCGATCAAAAATTGAGCAGCCATTTGTCGAAGCCAAACAGCGATTTACGGAAAAGAATCGGGCTCCGCGGCGCGTGCTGTCGCCGTCCGGCGGCGATGGCGCCGATGTGTGGATGAGTGAAGCCGTTGGTGTACGCTGGCGGCCCTCGATTCCTCCATGAACGACGCGGTCCCCTCCGTCTCCGAGCTGCTTCGTAGTGTTCGCGATCTACTGGAGCGCAGGTACCCGCTCGCCTGGGTGCGGGGCGAAGTGTCCAACCTGTCGCGCGCCGCTTCCGGCCACTGCTACTTCACGCTGAAGGACGCCCAGGCCCAGGTCGATTGCGTCATGTTCCGCAGCCGTGCCGCGGCGGTGGACTGGCCGCTTCGCAACGGCGACCAGGTGGAGGCCCGCGCGCTCGTCACGCTCTACGAGCCGCGCGGGCGCTTCCAGCTCAACGTGGAGGCGCTTCGGCGCGCCGGCCTCGGACGGCTCTACGAGCGGTTCCTGCGCCTCAAGGAGCGCCTGGAGCGCGAGGGACTGTTCGATGCGGCCGGCAAGCGGCCCGTGCCCGCCTACCCCCGGGCCATCGGCGTGGTCACCTCGCTGCAGGCGGCGGCGCTGCGCGACGTCCTCACGACGCTGGCGCGGCGCAACGCCGCGATCCCGGTCATCGTGTATCCGGTACCCGTGCAGGGCGAAGGCGCCGCCGAGCGCATCGCCGCGATGCTCGCGAAAGCCAACGCGCGCGCGGAATGCGACGTGCTCCTTCTCGTGCGCGGCGGCGGCTCGATCGAGGACCTCTGGCCGTTCAACGAGGAGGTGGTGGCGCGGGCGCTGCGCGCCTCGCGCATCCCGGTTGTCTGCGGCGTCGGGCACGAGACGGACTTCACCATCGCCGACTTCGCCGCCGATCACCGCGCCCCCACGCCGACGGCCGCCGCCGAGCTCGCGAGCCCCTCGCGCGCGGAGCTCCTCGCGCGCCTCGCGGAGTGCTCGCGCTGCCTCGCGCGGGACACCCGGCGCCATCTCGAGTACGCGATGCAGGCGCTCGATGCGCTCGCACGGCGCCTCGTGCATCCGGCGGAGCGGCTGCGCTCGTACCGGCGCACGCTCGCGCAGCTCGCCGGCCGGCTCGCGTTCGGGTTCGGGCATAACGTGCGCCTCGCCGAGGGACGCCTGGAGCGGCTCGTCGTGGCCCTCGGCGGCCTCGACCCGCGGGCGGTGCTCGCGCGCGGCTATTCGATCACGCTCGGCGCCGACGGCAAGGTCATCACCGATGCCGTCGCCGTTCGCGCCGGAGACCGGTTGCGAACGACGCTCGCACGCGGCAGCCTTGAAAGCATCACCAGCGCAACGCGCTTCGCGGACGACGCCGCGAACGGAAAAGGAGCCTAGATGGGACACCGCCTTTCGAAGATCACCACGCGGACCGGCGATGCCGGCCAGACCGGCCTTGGCGACGGCTCGCGGGTGGCGAAGGACAGCCCGCGCGTGCAGGCCCTGGGCGAGGTCGACGAGCTGAACTGCGCGATCGGCCTGGTGCTCGCCGAGGACGTGCCGCAGGACGTGCGCGAGACCCTGCTGCAGGTGCAGCACGAGCTTTTCGACCTCGGCGGCGAGCTCAGCATCCCGGGCCACAGCCTCGTCAAGCCCGAAAGCGTGGCCGCGCTGGAAGCGCGCCTCGAGCGCTGGAATGCCGACCTGCCCCCGTTGAAGGAGTTCGTCCTCCCGGGCGGCAGCCGGGCCGCCGCCGCGGCGCATCTCGCCCGCGCCGTGTGCCGCCGCGCCGAGCGCGCCGTCGTGGCGCTCGGCGGCGATGCGACGAGCGGCGCCAGCGATTCAAGGAGCGGCGCAAGCGAATCAAGGAGCGGCGCAAGCGCCGCGGCGCGCCAGTACCTCAACCGCCTCTCGGACCTGCTGTTCGTCGCCGGGCGCATCCTCAACCGGCACGCCGGGCGCCCGGACGTGCAGTGGCGCCACGAGCGCGGGCGGGGATAGAAGCGCCCGGCTAGGTCCCCTCCTCCACGAAGACTTCCTCGCGCTTCTTGCGCAGGGCGGGCAGCGCCACCATGGCGAGGAGGAGCACCGCGGCGATCAGGAAGCCCAGGCTGATCGGCTTGGACGGGCTCACGAAAACGAACGGATCGCCGCGCGAGAGCAGCATCGCGCGCCTCAGGTTCTCCTCCATGAGGGGCCCCAGGATGAAGCCGAGGATCATCGGCGCCGGCTCGCACTCGAGCTTCACGCACACGTAGCCGAACAGCCCGAAGACCGCCATGATGACGAGGTCGAAGGGGTTGTTCGAGAGGCTGTAGACCCCGACCGCCATGAACACGAGGATCGACGGGAAGAGGAACCGGTAGGGCACGGTGAGGAGCCTGATCCAGATGCCGATGAGCGGCAGGTTGAGCACCACCAGCATGAGGTTCCCGATCCACATCGACACGATGAGGCCCCAGAAAAGGTCGGGCTTGTCGTTCATGACCTGCGGCCCCGGGGCGATGCCCTGGATCATGAGCGCCCCGATCATGAGCGCCATGACGGCGTTGCCCGGAATGCCGAGCGTGAGCATCGGGATGAACGAGGTCTGCGCGCCCGCGTTGTTGGCCGACTCGG
>CAYWSG010000012.1:0-58213 GCA_964461055.1 uncultured Enterobacteriaceae bacterium
CCGCCGAGTGGGTCGGTCCCTATGACGACGAGAAGCTCGGCTTCAACAAGGTCGCCAAGTACTACTACTACCCGGGATTCTGGGAAGGCGGCCCGATGCTGCATACGCTCGTCAACCAGGCCAAGCTGAACGAGCTGCCGAAGCACTACAGGGCCGCGCTCGAGACGGCGTGCGGCGACACCAACCAGTGGATGATCGCCAAGTACGACGCCGAGAACCCGCCGGCGCTGCGGCGCCTGGTGGCCTCCGGCACCCAGCTGCGGCCGTTCCCGCGCTCGGTGCTGCAGGCGGCCGAGAAGGCGGCCTACGAGGTGTACGACGAGATGAGCGCGAAGAGCGCCCACTTCAAGCGCATCTATCCGGAGTGGAAGAAGTTCCGCGACGAGCAGTTCCTGTGGTTCCGCGTCGCCGAGCAGACCTACGACAACTACTCGTTCAATTCACGCGTCGGCCGCGGCGGCTCCAGGGGGAAGAAGAGCTGAGCTTCGCCCTCGGTTGACGCAGGAAGCAGAAAGCCCCGCTCCGGCGGGGCTTTCTGCTTGTGGAGTGGCCCGACCCGCCAGGGCTACTGGCTCAGTTCCCTCTGCAGGTCGGCGGCGCCGTTCGCGTCGTCGCCCTCGGCTTCGCCCTCCTGCCCTTCGCCTTCCTGGCCGCCCAGAGGATCGCCTTCATATGGCGTGCCGGGCTGCAGCAGGTCCGGGACGCCCGGCGCGCCGGGCCCGTACTGCACCGGCGGCAGGATGATCTCGATGGAAGCGGGATCCACGGTGCTCTTCTGCAGGTTGCCCGTGACGAGCCCCGGAAACGCAATGAGGATGCCGACCATGATGCACTGGATGCAGACGAAGGGCACGGCGCCCCAGTAGATCTGCCCGGTGGTGATGGGCGCGATGCGCGCGCGCGTGATCTTGTCCACATACTCGCGCGAGGGCGCGACGCTTCGCAGGTAGAAGAGCGCGAAGCCGAAGGGCGGGTGCATGAACGAGGTCTGCATGTTGACGCCGAGGAGCACGCCGAACCAGATGAGGTCGATGCCCATCTTGTCGGCCACCGGCGCGAGCAGCGGAATGACGATGAACGCGAGCTCGAAGAAGTCGAGGAAGAACGCGAGCAGGAAGACGAGCACGTTGACGAGGATCAGGAACCCGGTCACGCCGCCCGGAATTCCGGTGAGCAGGTGCTCCACCCACAGGTCGCCGTTCACCGCGCGGAAGGTGAGGCTGAAGACCGTCGCGCCAACCAGGATGAAGATGACGAACGAGGTGAGCTTGGCGGTCGAGTTCATCGCCTGCCGGAGCAGAGACCAGGTCAGGCGCCGGTTGATGAGCGCCAGCACGAGCGCCCCGGTCGCGCCCATGGCGCCTCCTTCGGTCGGCGTCGCGATGCCGAGGAAGATGGTGCCGAGGACGAGGAAGATGAGCGCGAGCGGCGGGATCATGACGAAGAGCACGCGCCCGAGCAGCTTCCAGCCGCGCAGCGTCCTCGCCTCCGGCGGCAGGGGCGGGGCGGCCTTCGGAAAGAGCAGCGTGCGGCCCACGACATAAAGGAAGTACATGCTGGTCAGGATGAGCGCGGGATAGATGGCGCCGGCGTACATGTCGCCCACCGAGCGGCCGAGCTGGTCGGCCAGCACGATGAGCACGAGGCTCGGCGGGATGATCTGCGCGAGCGTGCCGGAGGCCGCGATGACGCCAGTGGCGAGCTTGCGGTCGTAGCCGTAGCGCATCATGATGGGCAGGGAGATGAGCCCCATCGAGATCACCGAGGCGGCCACCACGCCGGTGGTGGCGGCGAGCAGCGCGCCGACGAAGACGACCGCGTAGGCGAGGCCGCCGCGCACCGGCCCGAAGAGCTGCCCCACGGTGTCGAGCAGGTCCTCGGCCATGCCGCTTCTCTCGAGGATGAGCCCCATGAAGGTGAAGAACGGCACCGCGAGCAGCGTGTCGTTCGACATGATGCCGAAGATGCGCTCGGGCAGCGCCTGGAAGAGCACGGGGCTCAGCAGCCCGAGCTCGAAGCCGACGAAGCCGAAGAAGATGCCGAGCGCCGCGAGCGCGAAGGCGACCGGGTAGCCGAGGAGCAGGAAGATCACCAGCGCCACGAACATGATGGGCGCGATGTTCTCGGTGATGAACGCGCTCATCGCGCCGTCTCCCCTTCCGGAAGCATCGCCTGCGCGGCGCCCGCCTCCTGCTTCTCGGCCGGATCGGGAATGAGGCCGCGCAGGAAGGCGACGCGCTTGATGAGCTCGGAGATCCCCTGGAGCGAGAGCAGGAAGAACCCGATCGGGATGAGCAGGCGCGCCGGCCACCGGATGAGGCCCCCGGCGCTGCCGGACACTTCGCCGCTCGTCCACGCGTTCATGAACGGCTCCCACGACGACCACATGATGTAGAGCGACATGGGCATCAGGAAGAACACCGTGCCGAAGATGTCGATCCAGATCTGCACCCGCCTCGACCAGAGCGAGTTGATGATGTCGATGCGGATGTGCTCGTTATGGAGCAGCGTGTAGCCGGCGCACAGCAGGAACACCGCCGAAAAGAGGTACCACTGGAGCTCGAGCCATGCGTTCGAGGCCATGGAGAGCGCGTAGCGGGATACCGCGTTGCCCGAGCTCACGAGGACCATGACCAGGATCAGCCAGAAGACGAGCCGGCCGACGCGCTCGTTCAGCGCGTCGATCGCCCGCGAGAGGCCAAGCAGTGCCTTCATTTCCTCCTCCTCCTCTTCCTCCTGACAGACGCCTGCGGCTCTTGATTGTTGTTATGGGTGTCTTCTAGGCCCTCGAAGCGGCCTGCGTCCGCATGCGCCGGGCCCGCTCCTGTACGGCAGCGTGAAGCGCCGGCCTGTAGCCTAGCGCAAAGAAAAGCTCGGCGCAGAGGAATATGGGGGCGATGAAGATCTGGAAGAGGTTGTCGGCGAGGGCGGGCTTGCGCCCCTCGAACGCATGGCCGACCAGCTGGATGATCCAGCCGCCGACGAAAAGCACGCCGAACGCGCCCCAGCGCACGCCGGGCGCCTGCGCCGCGATCCAGTGGGCAGCGACGAGGAAGGCGACCGTGAACGCCGCCGTGGCGAGCGCGAGGACGACATCGAGCGCGACGTAGTAGGCGAGGATCACGGCGGCGAAGAGGACCGCCCCCGTGACGGCCAGGCCGCCGAGCTCCAGCCGCACGAGCGCAAGGGGAATGAAGAGCGAGACGATGATCATCGGCACGCCGACGAAGTGCGTAGCCTTGTTGCGCGCGTCCTGGTGGTACGCGGCATAGAACGACATCTGCTCCTCGAGCGTCTTCATGAGGCCCTCCTCCAGGATGCCCGGCGCCCGGGCGGGACGTCATCGACAGGACGACGTGCGCTCGAAACCAGGGGTCGCCGCACCGGCAAAGCCACTATAATTCAGCATTTTAACCGCACCCCATGATCGTCACGCACGGCACATTGCGCGCCTGCCGCGGCCCGTGGGCCGTGACGATCGGGAACTTCGACGGCGTGCACCTCGGGCACCGCGCGCTCCTCGAGCGGGTGAGCAGGAAGGCGCGCGAGCTCGGCACCGGCAGCTGCGTGCTCACCTTCGAGCCGCATCCTCGCGAGTTTTTCCTCGGAAGCGCCGCCCCGCCGCGGCTGTCCCGCCTGCGCGACAAGCTCGAAGCGATGGCGCTCTCCGGGGTGGGGCGCGTGCACGTCGCCCGCTTCAATGCCGGCCTGGCGGCCCTTTCGCCGGAGCGCTTCGTCCGCGAGATCCTGGTCGAGGGGCTGCAGGCCCGCTGGCTCGCCGTCGGGCGCGACTTCCGCTTCGGGCAGGGCCGCGCCGGCGACTTCGCGGCGCTGCAGGCGGCCGGGCGCGAGTACGGCTTCGAGGTCGAGGCCCTCGCCGACGTCATGGTGGACGGGGAGCGGGTCTCGAGCTCGGCCGTGCGCGCCGCGCTCGCGGCGGGCGACTTCGCGCGGGCCGAGCGGCTCCTCGGGCGCCGCTATGCGATCAGCGGGAAGGCGGTGCACGGGGCGGGCCTTGGCCGCGAGCTCGGTTTTCCGACGGCGAACATCCCGCTGCGGCGCCCGCCGCCGCTCGCCGGAATCTACGTCGTGCGCGAGAAGACCCATGGGCCGGCCGTGGCGAGCCTGGGATGGCGGCCCACGGTGAATCCGGTGCCAAGGCCGCTTCTGGAGGTGCACCTGCTCCGGGGGAGCCCTCGCCTGTACGGCGAGCGCCTGCGCGTCGAGTTTCTCGCCAAGCTGCGCGACGAGGAGAAATTTGCGGACCTTGATCAACTGAAAGGCGCGATCGCCCGGGATGTCGAACGGGCAGAGGAGTACTTCGCTAGACATGGCTGACTACAGACACACCCTCAACCTGCCCGAAACCCCTTTCCCGATGCGCGGCGACCTCGCCAAGCGCGAGCCCGAGCGCGTGCGCCAATGGCAGGAGAAGGGCACCTACAAGCGCCTGCGGCAGATCGCCAAGGGGCGTCCGCGGTTCGTGCTGCACGACGGCCCGCCCTACGCGAACGGCGACATCCACATCGGCACCGCCGTCAACAAGATCCTCAAGGACATGGTGGTGAAGTCGAAGTCGCTGGCCGGCTTCGATGCCCCCTATGTCCCCGGCTGGGACTGCCACGGCATGCCGATCGAGGTGCAGATCGAGAAGCAGCACGGAAAGAACCTGCCGCCGGCCGAGACCCAGCGGCTCTGCCGCGCCTTCGCCACCGAGCAGATCCAGCGCCAGCGGGAGGATTTCCGCCGGCTGGGCGTCCTCGGCGACTGGGACAACCCGTACCTCACCATGGCGCGCGGCAACGAGGCCGACGAGATCCGGGTGCTCGGCAAGCTCCTCGAGAAGGGCTACGTGTACCGCGGGCTGAAGCCGGTCAACTGGTGCTTCGACTGCGGCTCGGCGCTGGCGGAAGCCGAGGTCGAGTACGAGGACCGCAAGGACCCCGCGATCGACGTCGCCTTCGAGGTCGATCCCCAGGACAGGGAAAAGCTTCTCAGGGCCTTCTCCGTTGGGAATGATCCTGGGTCGAAGCCGATTTTTGCGGTCATCTGGACCACGACGCCCTGGACGATTCCCGGCAACCAGGCGCTGAACGTCCATCCCGAGTTCACCTACCACCTCGTCGACACGGAAAAAGGTTGCCTCATCCTCGCCGCCGAGCTTCAGGAGGCGTGCCTCGCCCGGTACAAGCTGGCGGGGAAGGCACTCGCGTCCTGCAAGGGGGCGGCGCTCGAGCACCTGCGCTTTCGCCATCCGTTCTACGACCGCGAGGCGCCCGTCTATCTCGGCGACTACGTCACGCTCGATACCGGCACCGGCATCGTGCATTCGGCGCCCGCGTACGGCGTGGAAGACTTCGAGTCGTGCCGCCGCTACGGCATGAAGGACGAGGAGATCCTCACGCCGGTCATGGGCGACGGTCGCTACGTCGAGTCGCTGCCGCTTTTCGGCGGGCTCTCCATCTGGGATGCGAACGCAAAGGTGGTCGCGGAGCTGGAGAAGCGCGGCAGGCTGCTCGCGCAGGAGACCTACACCCACAGCTACATGCATTGCTGGCGCCACAAGACGCCGGTCATCCTGAGGGCGACCACGCAGTGGTTCGCCTCGATGGACGCCCGGCCGGGCGGCGGCGAATCCCTGCGGGAGACGGCGCTCCGCGGCGTCGAGGCGACGCAGTTCTTTCCCGCGTGGGGCAAGGCGCGGCTCCACGGCATGATCGCCAACCGTCCGGACTGGACGCTCTCGCGCCAGCGGCAGTGGGGCGTGCCGATGCCGTTCTTCCTGCATCGCGAGACCGGCGCGCTGCACCCGCGCACGCCCGAGCTGCTCGAGGAGGTCGCGAAGCGGGTGGAGGAGGGCGGCATCGAGGCCTGGCAGGCGGTGCGCACGGAGGACCTGCTCGGGGCCGACGCCGCGGCCTACGAGAAGAGCCGCGACACGCTCGACGTCTGGTTCGACTCGGGCTCGACGCATTACACGGTCCTGCGGCGCTCGCACGCCGAGGAATCCACCTACCCGGCGGACCTGTATCTCGAGGGCTCGGACCAGCATCGCGGCTGGTTCCATTCCTCGCTCCTCGTCTCGTGCATGACCGACGGCGTTCCGCCCTATCGCGCCCTCCTGACGCACGGGTTCGTGGTCGACGGGGAAGGCCGCAAGATGTCGAAGTCCAAGGGAAACGTGGTCGCGCCGCAGAAGGTCTCCAGCACCCTCGGCGCGGAGATCCTGCGACTGTGGGTGGCGGCGACCGACTACTCGGGCGAGCTCTCCATCTCGGACGAGATCCTGAAGCGGGTCGTCGAGAGCTACCGGCGCATCCGCAACACGTTGCGCTTTCTCCTCGCCAACACCTCCGACTTCGACCCTTCGCGCGACGCCGTGCCGGTGGAGGACATGAGCGAGATCGACCGCTACGCGCTCGCCATGACGGCCGCGATGCAGGCCGAAGTGCTGCGCGACTACGAGCGCTTCCAGTTCCATCTGGTCGCGCAACGGCTGCAGGGCTTCTGCTCCGAGGACCTCGGCGCCTTCTATCTCGACATCCTCAAGGACCGCCTCTACACCTGCGGCGCCCGCTCGCGCGCCAGGCGCTCGGCGCAGACGGCGCTCTGGCACGTCACGCACAGCCTGGTGCGGCTCCTCGCGCCGATCCTCTCCTTCACGGCCGAGGAGCTCTGGGAAGTCTTCCAGCCGGGGAAGGACGACAGCGTGTTCTTCCACGTCGCACACGAGATCCCCGCGCCGAAGGGGAGCGCCGAGCTCCTCGAGCGCTGGGCGCGCCTGCGCGAGCTGCGCGCGCCGGTGCGAAAGCGCATCGAGGACCTCCGCGCCGAAGGCAAGGTCGGCTCGTCGCTCCAGGCCGAAGTGGATCTCTACGCCGGCGGGGCCGACTACGAGCTGCTCGCAAGCCTGGGCGAGGATCTCAAGTTCGTGCTGCTCACTTCCGCCGCCCGGGTGCACCGCGCCGAAGGCGAGGTGCGGGCCGAGGTACAGCCCTCGCACCATCGCAAGTGCGAGCGCTGCTGGCACTACCGGGCCGACGTCAGCGACGCGGGGCTTTGCGGACGCTGCGAGACGAACCTCAACGGCGCCGGAGAGCTGCGCGTGCATGCCTAGGGAAAGGTCCTCCTTCGGGCTCGCCGCGCCCTGGTTCGGCGCGGCAGCGGCGGTCGTCGCAGTGGACCAGCTCGTCAAGGCACTGGTGCTTTCGGCCTTCCAGCCGGGCGAAGGCGTCGCGGTCACCGGATTCTTCAACCTGGTGCTCGTCTTCAACAAGGGCGCCGCCTTCAGCTTCCTCGCCGATCAGGGCGGTTGGCAGCGCTTTGCGCTCGCGGGCTTCGCCGTGGTCGCTTCCGTGGTGGTCGCGGTCCTCCTCGTGCGCTCGCCGGGGCGGAGGCTCCTTTGCGCCGGCCTCGCCCTCATCCTCGGCGGCGCCGTCGGCAACGTGATCGACCGCCTGCGGCTGGGGCATGTCGTCGACTTCCTCGACTTCCACGCCTTGGGATGGCATTGGCCCGCGTTCAACGTCGCGGACGCCGCGATCACCGTGGGCGCGGCGCTCGTCATCCTGGAGGGCTTTCGCCATGCCGAGACCCCTGGGGCTGCCGGGGAATCGGCGGGCGGCCGCGTGCGAAAATAGCCGCCATGGAAGTCCTTCTCGCCAATCCGCGCGGCTTCTGCGCGGGCGTCGAGCGCGCCATCGAGATCGTCGAGCGGGCGCTCGCGCTCTACGGCGCGCCCATCTACGTCCGCCACGAGATCGTGCACAACAAGTCCGTGGTGGAGAGCCTGCGCGCCAAGGGCGCCGTGTTCGTCGAGGAGCTCGACGAGGTACCTGCCGGGTCCACGGTCATCTTCAGCGCGCACGGCGTCGCGAAGGCCGTTCAGGCCGATGCGGAGCGGCGCGGCCTGCGCGTGTTCGACGCCACCTGCCCGCTCGTCACCAAGGTGCACGTGGAAGTGGCCAAGATGCTGCGCGCGGGCTATGAAATCGTCATGATCGGCCACCGCGGCCACCCGGAGGCCGAGGGCACGATGGGGCAGGCGACGACCGGCATGTACCTCGTGGAGACGGTCGAGGACGTGGCGGCGCTCGCGCCCGCCTCGCCCGACAAGCTCGCCTACGTCACGCAAACGACGCTGTCGGTCGACGATGCGGCGGCGGTCGTGCGCGCACTGAAGGCGCGCTTCCCGTCCATCCGGGGGCCCAAGAAGGACGATATCTGCTACGCCACGCAGAACCGGCAGGACGCGGTCAAGTTCATGGCGCCGCAGTGCGAGGTGGTCATCGTCGTCGGCTCGCCGAACAGCTCGAACTCGAACCGACTGCGAGAGGTCGCCGAGCACATCGGCGCGGAGGCTTACATGGTCGACAGCGCCGATGACCTGCGGCCGGAGTGGATCGCCGGCAGGACGCGCATCGGCGTGACCGCCGGCGCCTCCGCCCCCGAAGTGCTGGTGCAGGCGCTCATCGAGCGCCTGAAGGCGATGGGCGCGCACAGCGTCCGGCAGCTCGACGGCATCACCGAAGGCGTCGTGTTCACGCTGCCGCGCGGGCTCACGCGCGCCGCTTCCTGAGGCGCGCCGCCATGCGGCGGGCCGGCATCCTGGGCCTCCTTTTCGCCGCGGCTTTTCCCCTGACGCTCCATGGCGCCGGGGATCTCGACGTGCGCGAAGTCGCCCGCCAGGCGGCTTCGGGTGTATCCGGCGCGAGAAGCGAGCTCGAAGCGGCCGCCCGTCGCGACGATGCGTTCGCGGCGCACCTCCTGGGCCTGCTCTACCTTCGCGGCGCGGGCGTGCCCGCGAGCGAGACGAAGGCGATCGAGTGGCTGGAGCGCGCCGCCAACGGCGGGCGCGCGGATTCGGCGCACAACCTCGGGGTGATCTACCAGCGCTCGGAGAAGCACGGAAACCCGGCGACCGCACGCGTGTGGTTTCTCCGCGCAGCCGAGCTCGGCTATGCGCCGGCGCAGGCGAACCTGGGCGAGATGCTGCTCCACGGAACCGGCGGCCCGGCCGATGCGGCGGCGGCCCGCCGCTGGATCGAGCGCTCGGCGGCGCAGGACGAGCCGCGCGGGCTCTACCTCCTCGGCATCCTGCACGTCGAAGGGCGTGCCGGCTTCGCCGTCGATGCCGCGCAGGGCGCGGCGCTTCTCGAGCGCGCCGCCGGGGCCGGCGAGCGTGATGCGCAGTATCGCCTCGCGCTTCTCTACGGGACGGGAAGCGGGGTTCCCAGGAGCGACGAGCAGGCGCTCGCCTGGCTGCGCAAGGCCGCGGAGCAGCGCCAGGAGGAAGCGGAGTATCTCCTCGGCACCGCCTACGCGTACGGCCTGCACGGCGTGGAGAAGAACCCGAAGGAGGCGGCCGAGTGGCTGCGCCGGAGCGCGCGCCATGGGCACGTGGAGGCGATGTACGCGATGGGCCTCCTGTACGCACAAGGCATCGGCGTCGAGAAGGACGCCTCACAGGCCTACGGCTGGATGCTGGAAGCGTCGCGCAACGGGCACGCGCAGGCCGCGCAGTTCGTGGAGCGCATCCGGGCCTCCAGCGATACGGTGCCGGGGACTGCCCGGCCCTAGGCGCGCTACTCGCCCGGCATCTTCGGGGGGGCGACGCTCTCGAACACGACCTCGACCGTAAGCTCGCTCGGAACGGCCAAGCCGTTGATCTTGCCGGGTGCGAACCGAGCCGCGGCAAAGGCGCGCTCCGCGGCCTTCTCGAAGTAGCCCGCCGGCTCGGCCTTGACCGCGACGGCGCGCTCCACGACCCCCGCCTCGTCGATGAAAAGGCGCACCACCACCTTGCCGCCGAGGAAGCGTCGTGCGGCCGCTTCCGGATACTCAGGCTCGACCCGCGTGCGGATGGCCGGCTTCACGTCGAGCTCCCGCGTCGTGTAGTAGCGCCGCACGCCCGGAACCGCGGAGGCAGGCGACCTGACCGCCGGCGTCCCCGCGCCGGCGCTTGCCGAGGGCACGTCCGCTTCGAGCGCCACGCCGATGAGGAGGAGCCCGCCGAGATGAAGCGCGGCCGAAGCGGCCGCGGCCCAGGCAAGGCCGGGCCCCCGCCCGCAGGGGGCGGGGACCGGCGCCTCAGTCGACGATGAGCTCACGCCAGGACACCCGCCGCCCGGAGATGGTCGCCGGCGCGACCGGCGTGTCCTTGCTGAGCTGCTGGTTGTCCGCCGTCGTGACGATCGTCTTCACGGCGCCGCCGGGCAGCTTGATGACGTTGATGCCGACGATGAGCGACTGGCTGATCTTCGTGCTCACCATGCCGTTGCTCGCGCCGGGCACCGCAGTGCCTGTCTTGAAGTCGAAGAAGTTGAGCCAGCCATAGCCGCCCGCCACGCATTCCTCGTCGTTCGGCACCGCAGTCGGCACGACGAGGGTGCCGAGCTGCAGGATCGGATCGACGTTGACGCGCTCCGAAGCGAGCCCGCCGCTCCCGCCATCGGGGAAGTCGAGGAACCAGCCGTTGTCCGTGGCGAAGTTGACCGGGAGTCCCGTCCCCGACTCGCGGATCAGCCCTTCGCTGCCGGTCTGCACGACGAGCGTCTGCTTGACGAAGCCGTCAGGGTCGGCGCCGGCGCGCGACATGTCCCACACCGGCGAGGTCGTGCCGCTCATGGGGTCCTTGATCGCATAGAAGCTCTGGCGCTGCGTGTCGTCCTTGTCGGAGTCGCCGAGGAACTTGCCCGTGCCGACGAAGACCACGCGCTGGTTGCTCACCTTGCCGAGCTCCGGCCGGGTGGTGATGGGCTGCGGGCTGTTCGACGGATCGCGCAGCGACCCGAGCAGCGTGACGGAGCCGCTCGGGACGTCGGCGGTGTCCTCCAGCTGGAAGCGCCAGACGTTGCCCTTCAGGTCGCCGCCGTAGACCGTCAGCGCGGTGTTGTCGTTGAGCGCGTTGTCGACCCAGGCGTTGATGCGCGACAGGCCGCTCGGCGAGTCGGTTCCCGCGCAGGGGAACGTCGCGTTGGAGGCGTCGCAGCCGACCCCGGTGCTCAGCCGGTCGAGAATGAGGCCGCTCTGGGCTTCGACGATGTAGAGGTAGCCCTTTCCATCGCCGGGGCTGACGTTGTTCATCCCCGAGGTCACGAGCACCACCCACTTGCCGGCATGCGTGGCCGGCTTGTACGTGGCCGGCAGCTTGACGACGATGGGGTTGCCGAACGTGTAGCCGATGTTGCAGTCCTCGCCGAACGTGCCGGAGCGCGCCTGCGCGTCCGTAAGGCACAGGGTGTCGCTGCCGCCCTCGAGCTCCCACAGGCTCTTCGGATTGTCGGGATCGGTGATGTCGAGCGCGTAGTAGCCGCGCCCGCCCTTGTTGAGGCCCGCCACGAGGATGGTGTGCCAGTCGTCGGCGGACGCGCAGGGGGACGTCGCCGTGTGGCCGAAGCACACGTCGGCGATCACCGGAGAGCCGTCGACCAGGAACCGGTGGTTGGTCGAGTAGGTGCTTTCGGCCAGCCGCTTCATCGTCGGGAAGACGAGCGCCGGAACGTACGCCCAGCGCTCGGCGCCCTCGCCGTCGACCGGGTCGAGGCTGAGCGAGCCGGTGAACTTGTCGTCATCGGTCCCGATGGTGCCGATGCCCGCCTCCTGGTAGTAGGGGTTGTTGTCCGGGTCGGTCTCGAAGGCGTGCAGCATGCCGTCGTTCGCGGCCACGTACACGGTCCCCTTGCGCGTCCCGGTCGTGCCGTTGGTGGACTCCTTGAAGGTCGAGTAGTGCGGATCGGAGTACGAGAACGGCGCGCCCTTCACGTACGCAGGCTGCGCGTTGACGATGTCGCCGAGCAGGTGCGCGCGGTTGCGGTAGAGGTCCGTGAGCGCCGTGCCGCTCGCCGACATCTCGTTGGTCGTGTCGCCGCGGAGGAAATCGATGAGCGTCTGCGGCGTGGCGGCCGTCTCGCGGTCGTCGCTGTCGTTGGCGAGCCATGCGCCAACCTGCCCCAGCACGCCGTTGGTGAGCGGGTTGAACCAGTCGTCCATTTCCGCCTGCGTGAGCAGGCCGCCGTCGTTGCACTGCGGATAAAGCTGGAGCGGTGCGTCCGCCCAGCAGAAGCTGCGCAGCTTGTTTCCGTTCTGGCTGCGCCCGGATTTCACCGTGATGGTGCCGGTCGCGACGTTGGCCGCCGAAGCGGGAGCGCTGTAGGTGAACGTCGTGCCGTTCACGACGGTCACGGTGGCCGTCTGGTTGTATTCCGCCTGGTCGGCGCCGGAGACCTGGACCGTGTCCCCGGTCGACAGGCCGTGCGGCGCGGCCGTGACGGCGGTGACGATCAGCCCGCTCTGCGTGAGGCTCGTGACGGGGATGCTCGCGCCGACGACCACGACGCTCGTCGTGTCCGTGTCGTTCGGATCGTAGGTATAGATCCGGCGATTCAGGTGGTTGCGCTTGTCGAGCTGCGCCTGCGCGGACCAGAGCTCGCGGGTGGCGACCGTGCCGGTATCGAGGTCGATCGTGCGCGCGCGCAGGTCGCCCGACCAGTCGACCGTCTGATACTGGGCCGTGAAGGCGAAGTTGTCGCCGGCGACCGGCTGCAGGTTCGAAGTGGCCGCCGCGGCGCCCGCGCCGATGCGCGACTGGATCGAGTTCAGCGTGCTCGCGATGCCGGCGGCGAGGGCGGCCGGGTCCTGCGCGCTGAAGAACCGGCCACGGCCGTTCACCGCGGCATGCCACATGTCGTCGAGCGTCGTCTCGGAGTCCGACGAAGGGACGGGCCACCTCTTGGTGCCCTGCTTGATGTCGAAGAAGTCGCCGCTCCCCGGCGTCGTCTGCTCCTCGTAGTTCGGGTCGTAGTTGAGCTGCCCGGCGAGGCCCATGCCCACGGTGAAGGTGGTCATGTGCTGGTGCGGCGCGAAGTCCTTCTCCGTCGTCGGCACGAGGTTGTCGAGCGTGGTGATCAGGTCGGTCTTGTAGTAGTAGAGCGCCGTGTCGGCGAGGGTGTTGCTCGCGCCGTTGGCGTCCCACGCGCCCGAGGCCATCGACGAGTATGGATCGTTCTTGTCGCTGTCCTGGTCGCCGATATTGCTCGAGCCGTTCAGCTTCTTCGGGCTCGTGCTGTCGTTCCAGTAGCCGTCCGAAGTCAGGATGGCGTAGTTGGGCTGGCAGGCCTTGGTGATCGGCGTGCTGCCCATGCTGTTGGGATTCTGGTCGCCGTAGTAGCGGCCCGCCCGCGCGAGCGCGGTGCGAAGCGGCGTGCTGCCGTTCGCGTCCGCGTCGTAGAGCTCCTTGTACCATTTGTCGCGCTGACTACCGCTGCCCTGGGTGAAGTCGTCCACCGCCAGGTAGTGGCTGCTGCTGAAGTTGATCGTCTTGAAGCCGACGCGGAAATCGTCGGTCAGCGAGAGGAACGCCCGCCCGATGGCGGTCTTGGCCATCTGCATGCGCGTGCGGTAGTAGGCGAACCAGTTGGCGAAGTTCGTCATCTCCTCTTCGTAGCTGCAGCTGTCCGCCGCCGCGCAGTCGGTGCGGGCGGGATACTTGGGGTACGTGTTGCCCGGGACGATGTTGGTGCGCTGGAATTCGCCGACCCCCACGCGGTGAGGCGTCGACGCGGCGATGGGGTCGGAGCCGCCCGTGAAGGCGGTCTTCTGGTGATCGAGGTCGCCGCTCGTGCCGCCGCCGGAGTGCTGCCCGCTGCGGTTGTCGAGGCCCGACTCGTTCAGCTCCCAGCCCCAGTTGTGGCGCTCGGCGCCCGTGCCCGCCGGCGCCGTTACCGTGATGGAGTTGCCGCTCCCCGTGGCAGTGTAGCCGTGCGATCCCGTGAGCGCGTTGATGGCGACGCGGACCGCGTCGGCCATGTACTCGTTTCTGGCGCTTGACGACATGAAGATCGAGGCGCACCCGGAAAAGAGCCCACCGCTGCACGAGACGGACGAACCCATGAGCGTGAAGTTGTTGCCGCCTCCCGGCGGGTCGATGGTGATGTTGTGGACGGTATCGCCGCTGCTCGTGCCGGTGATCGTGAAGGTGAAGCTCGACGGTGTCGACGCGCCGGCGGCGGAGATGACGTTGATGGTCGTGCCGTTGTAGTCTGCCCCAAGGTCCGGCGCGTAGATCGTCACGACTGCGGCGCCGTTGCCGCTCGCCGACTGCGTTCTCGCCGCGGTGTAGCCGTGGGTGCCGGTGAGGTTGTTGATGGCAAGAACGAGGGTGTCGGCAGCGGCGTTGCGTCCGGACGAATTGTTCGTCGCACCCAGGAAGAGCGGCCCGGAGATCAGGTCGACCGGCCCCGGCAGCGGCGCCGGCGGCGTCACCGTGACGCGGTCAACGATGGCCGGGTCGGAGTCGTTCGCGCGAATGATGGAAATGGTGCCCCTTGCCCGGGCGCCCGGTGAAGCCGGTCCGCCGGAGTTCACCGTGCCGAGGAACTTCGGGTAGGTGAAGTTGCCCTGCCGCTTGGCCTGGCAGTTCGTGAGCGCCTTGCTGTCGCAGAACCGCACCGGCGCCGGCACGTTGTAGGCGACGCCGCCGACGGTGGTCGGCTCGGTCGCCGGAACGCAGACGGTCAGCGTCTGGTTGGTGCAGTACTCGGTCGGGATGATGCGATAGTAGTAGGGCGCTCCGTAGCGGTACTTGCGGTTGCCGCTGCTGTCCTCGCCGTATCCGTACTTGAATTCCGGATACGTGTAGGCGCTGTTCGTCTTGCATTTCGAAGTGTCGTTCGGGTTTGCGCCGCGCGAATCGCACCACACCCGGTCCGGATACCCGTTGGCGAGATCGAACGTCTCGACGGGGCTCCAGGGCTGGCCCATGCCCCACTGGCAGTTGCCGTCGCTCGAGCAATCGAGGGGCAGGTGGGGCGTCTTGCGGGCCCGGTCGACCGAGCTGTCGCTCACGGCGTCGGTCGGAACCTCGGTCCAGTTCTTCGTGTTCTCCGCGTTCATCTCCGGCTTGGAGGTGAAGTCGTGGTTCACGGCCGGGAAGTAGCGGATCTCCGGGTTGTAGTACTGCGTATTGAACTCGGGCGCCATGACCGGCGGGTCGCCGGGGAAGCACGCGTCGTGGTTCTCGTTCTGTGTAATCTGCCCGTTGTCGAGGGAGTCGAGGCAGTTGCGGAATCCGGGGCCGATATAGTCGGGCGTGTACTGCCGCTGCATCGACCCGGAGTCGTCGAGAATGAGCAGCAGGTTCGGCTTGACGCTGGTCGCCGGCTGCGCGAGCGGGCCGTCGGAGATGTCGGTGAGCTGCGCATGCGCGGCCGGCACGGCGGCGATGGCAGCCCATGCGAGGGTCCATGCAGCGATGCGATTTGCGTTTCTCATACGTCCTCCCTCCGGCCTTCTTCTAGAAGACCGTCGTCTGTACGTAGCTCAGGGCGTTGCGCGGCCCGGTGACCTGCACGGTGATGCGGTAGAACGCGTTGGTCGTCGTGCTGATGGCGTAGGTGCCGTAGGCGGCCGCTCCCTTGGTGCCGCTTTGCGTCGTGGTCCCGGTCGCCGCGGCGGTCACGCAGTTCGCCGTGGCGTCGGTCGGCTTGCCCGTCCCGCCGCAGAGCCGGTGTATGACGTACCGGACGGTGTATCCGGCAGGCGGCGCGGGAGCCGTGACTTCCTTTGCCGAGCTCCAGTTGTAATCGGGCTTGCTCGTGTCCGGGTCGTTGCCGAGGAGGTCGAGCCCGGACTGGAACGTCGCGTAGTAGGCATCCCCCGGCGAATCGTTCTCGAGCGTCGTGCTCGACGCCGACATGAGCCAGGTGCGCGCGACCTCGGCGCCCAGGTCGCCGACGGCGAGCGAGCTCTGCTTGAAGCCGAGGTTCGCGGCGATGAGGGCGCCCGTGTCGACGCTTCGCATGAGCGCGAGCCCGGCGAGCGACATCGCGACGAGCACGATGAGCGCGATGAAGAGCACTACCCCTTCCTGCGCCCGGCGGGCGCGGATCCTCAGGCCGCCCATATCACGTTCCTCAGCGGGACGGTGGTCTCGAAGACGCGGTAGCGGTAGCAGCTCGGCAGGCCCTCCGGAATGACGAACGGCCGGTCCGCGCTTCCCTCCCACGTCGGCAGGACGGTGGTCGCCGTGCAGGCGCCGCCGGTCGGCTTCTCGTACACGCCGATGCGGGAGAGCACCGCGAGGCGGACGGCTTTCACCTGCAGCCATTCGTCGCCCGTGACCGGCTGCGTGACGTTCCACACGTCGATGGAGCCGTTGCCGTCGGTGTCCTTGCCGTACTGCGCCTTGAGGTCGACGATGCCCTCCACCAGGTCGAGGCTTGTCCCGCCGGCGGAAAGCATCGCATCCGTGGCGCGCAGCCGCGGCGGGTTGGAAGCGTCGCTGAAGATGGAGTAGGTGCGCACCACCGGGTTGCCGAGGTTCAGGATCTGGTCCCCGGAGCCGTAGGTCGTCGGGAAGCTGCCCCAGGCGGGCGGGTTCTGGGGCGCGGTCACGCCCGGGTTGAGCTGCAGCTTCTGCGGCCCCGGCAGGACTTTCGTGATCTTGCCCAGCGTGCAGCCCGTGCCGTTCACCATGAGGATGAGGTCGCCCTCGAGGAAGCCGCTGATCCCGTCCATCTCGATCACGGACGAGGGTGGATTGAAGTCCTCGATGCTCGCTGCGATCGCCCGCTCGGCCGACGTGGAGTACATGACCGTGATGCGGTCGGGATCGTTGAACGGCGCGGTGGTGTCCGTGGTGATGACCACCGGGGCGAGCGTGATGTTGGGCAATGTGCCGCCCGCCACGTTCGACGAATAGTCGGGGTCGTAGTACCAGTAGATGTTGCCGCAGCCGAGCGCGTCCGTATTGGCGATGCCGTAGCCGCCCATGCGCAGGTCGCGCTCGATCGTGTAGAGCGCGATGAGGCCGTTCGTCTGCGCGCCGCCCTCGCCGAGGGTGGAGCGGTTGAAGTTGTCGCTCGTGATGTAGACGTGGGTGATGATCAGCACGCCGATCATGCCGATCAGCACCGCGACCATGACTTCCACGAGGCTCATGCCCAGCTGGCGTGCGCGCATGCCGGCCTCCTCAGTCGTCCGCCCGGAAGATCTGCGCGACGACCTGGTGGTTGCTGATCGTCGCGTCCCCCGGGCGCTTCCAGCGCACGGTGACCGTGACCTCGCGGCCGTTCACCTCGATCTCCGGCGCCGTGTTGGAAGGCGTGTCGGGATCCTGCGGCAGCATGGTGGTCACCTTGTTGATCCAGTCGCAGGGCGCCGGCGTGAAGGGCGGCGTGCTGGGGCAGGCCACCGGCGTCTCGTAGGCCGCGAGGTTGCCCGCGTCGCCCCACATGCGCCCGACGATGTCGTTCGCGAGGAAGGCCGCTTCGGACCGGTACTTGGCGTCCACCGTGGCCTGCATGCCCACCGTCTGCATCGCCACGAGGGCGAGGATGCCGATCGAGAAGATGAGGATCCCGATCAGCGCCTCGAGGAGCATCACGCCTTCCTGCCTCGAGCGCCGTGCCGTGCTCGGTCTCCGGGCCATGCGCAGTGTCCGTGCCATCTGCAGTTTCCTCATGAGCAGATGCGGGGATCGGTGGCGTCGGTGACCTTCGGGTCACACATCTTGATTTCGCCGCCGTTGGTGATCTGCAGCCGCATGCACCGCACGGTGCCGGAGGCGCTGGCGTACGTGCAGGCCATCTCGCCGGTGCCGTCGGGCTCGACGTGGATCTCGGCCGTGCCGGCGAGCGGCGGCGAGACGCGGCCCAGGCCGTTGAAGGTGATCGCTCCGCCCACCGCGCTCGTGTTGACGAGCGTGATATCCCAGGTGATGCCCGCGGAGGTCTCGCGCGCGTCCCACTTCTGGATGATGCGCGGCGCGGTGGTCGGCGAAGGCGCGGCGTTGCAGGCGCCGGCCGGGTTGTCGCGGCTCACCACCCAGCTCGGCGAGCCCGTGGTCCCGCCCGTCGCGATGGCGCAGCTCGAGGTCATGTCGCTCACGAACTGGAAGCGCACGGGCGCGTTGAGCCGGAGCGCCTCCGCGCGCGCAAGCTGAAGTCCCGTCTCGATGCTTTGCGCCACGTTCTTCACCTTGGTATTGCGGATGAACTCCCTGAACTCGGGCAGCCCGAGGGTGACGAGAATGGCAAGGATCGCCAGCCCGATCGCGAGCTCGATGAGCGTCACGCCGCGCTGGCGGTGCCTCAGCACGTCTCGCCCTTCTTCGAAACCCAGCAGGTGCTCGAGTTGTTCCACCCCGAGACGCCCGTGAAGGTCGAGGAGCGGGTGTTGTCCTGGTCGATCTCGTAGCGGAAGCCGCCCATGCCGGCCCCCGCTCTGCCCTCGGCGCGGCACGTGAACGCGGTCGCCGTCTGCGTCGGACAGCTGAACGCGAAGTACTTGGAGCTGCCCACCGCGGTGCTGAAGCCCGCGTACGTCCGGTTGTCGGCGAAGAACTTCTCGGCCCGCAGGCGCAGCTCGGACAATCCCGAGGTCGCCTCCGTGATCTTGCTGCGGGTCACGTAGTCGTTGTAGGCGGGCACCGCGAAGGCGGCGATGACAGCCACGACCGCCACGACGACCATCAGCTCGATCAGGGTGAAGCCCCTGCTTCTGCTCTCGCACATGACGTGCTCTCCCCTTGTTGGAATGGAATGCTAAGGACGGGACCGGGCGCGCGGCAAAGGCGGGCGACAAGCGGCGCCTTTTCCCCTCCCGAGCGGCACGGCGCGGCGAGTATAGCGGAACTACTTCACGCCCCCGGCGGCCGCAGCCGGGGCGCTATAATTCACGCCTGCCGCGCCCGCCGCGGTGCCGCAGCCGGTCGCTGGTGTAGCTCAGTTGGTAGAGCAACTGATTCGTAATCAGTAGGTCCCCCGTTCGAGTCGGGGCACCAGCACCAAGAATTTCCCCGCCTTGCCTATCCCTTAGTGCCATATCCGGTCAGCGCGTGGGCGCCGCGAGCTCGCGGAGCCACCGCTTCCAGCGCGGCCAGCGCACGCTTCGCAACCGGTAGAGGCGCGCGGCCAGCGTGTCGTGGTAGACGACGGCGAAGCGGGTTTCGCGCATGCCGCTCGCGAGCTCGCTCTTGTAGCGGTGCTCGCCCCGGAGGAAGTCGAAGAGCCCGTTCCCTTCGGCGATGGCGTGCTCGATGGCATGGCCGAGCAGCACGCTTCCGGGGTGCCAGCGCGCCCAGGCGGGGTCGAACCCCGACTGCATGAAGTACACCGTGCCCCGGAAGCGATAGGCGTAGATCATGGCGGCGATGCTCCCTTCGACTTCGAGGCAGTAAAGGCGCAGCCACCCGCGGGGCAGGCACGCCGCGATGACGGCGCGATGGAACTCGACGTACTGGGTCGTGGCGAAGGAGGCGCTCGCGCCGCGCCATCGCGCGCGGTGAAGATGCGCGAGGCGGTCGACCGCGCGATCGATGGCCGCCGCATCGTCCCAGACGAAGAAGCGCACGCGGTGCGCGCGTTCCAGCTTGCGACGGTGGCTGCGCAGGCGGGCACGGCGGCTGGCGGGCATGGCCGTCAGGAGCGCCGTCCAGCTCGAGGGCAGCTGAAGGAAGGCGATGCGCTGGGAAACGCCCGTCTCGGAGGAGAGCGCTTTGCGCCGGCCGGCTTCGACCAGTGCGCGATCGAAGCCCGAGACGGGGTGCAGATCCGACGCAGCCACGACATCCGTCCCGGGGATCTGCAAGGCCGCCTCGGCGAGCGCCGTGGCGGCCGATTCCTCGTAGCCGGGCGCGAGCAGGGGCCCGAGATCGTCCGGATGCGTGTCGCCGCCCATCCCCACCGGGCGAAGGAGGCGTATGTGCGTGCCGAGAATGCTGGCGTCGTGGACGTAAAGGGCAAGCAGTCCAACCGTCTTCTCGCCCTCGCACGCCGCGAGCAGCCGCAGCGCACCGGGCGCGCCGTAGGTCTTCCACCACTGGTGCTGCCAGAGCCACGAGTTGAACACGCTCGCGCCGCGAGCGTCCGCGTGCAAGCGGCTCCAGTCCTCGGCGAGCGCCCGGAGTCCGTCGTCGTCCACGAGCACGCGCACGGAAACCCGCAGCTGCAATTCGGGGGGGTGGTTCAAGAAGCCTGAAGATCCTGCGCTACCAGACCGTCCAGCCCCTTGATGCGATCCGGCGGTAGTCGTGCGCCCGCCCGCTCCGTCGGGAGTTCCTGACGTAGACCCCGTTCTGCGAGAAAAGCAGCCAGCCTGCGATCTCCACGGAGTCGACCACCTTCTGCGGCCGCCAGCCGCAGAGCGAATAGAGCCATCGCGCCGGCTTGTTGTTGCTCGCGACGACGCCCCAGACCCGCTCGAAGCCGTGGCGCCTCAGGTGCCGCTCGAACCGCGCGAGGAACTCGTTCGCGTTGCCGCCGCCCCTGTACCGGGGGTCGAGAAAGAAGTTGAACGCCCAGGCCTCCCGCGGCCCGAGCCGAACGCCATAGCGCGTCAGGTGCGGGTGTGGTTGCAGGTTCGCCGCGCGCCCGTCGACCCACCACATGTGGCCGACGATCGTGCCCTCCATCTCGGCGAATAGCGCCCGGTAGCCGCGTCGGGCATAGATGCGCAGCAGCGCCACCTGGTCCGGATCGGCGCGCCACGTCGCGGGGATGCGATCGAGAAAGGCCGGATCGCCCCCGTCGTGCGCGGAGACCTGGAGCCGCGAGCGGAGCGGAGCATCGCCACTTTCGTCGAGCTCCTTGATGAGCACGATGTCGCTGCCGGCTCGCGCGAGCCGGGCCGTGGCGCGTCGCCAGCCGCGCGCGACAAGGCCCTTCCAGCCGAGCCTTTGAAGCGCGCTCATGGGTGGCTTGCCAGGACCTTCTTGTCCACCTTGCCGGTGGAGGTCTTGGGCAAGGCGTGGAGGAACGCCACCACTTCGGGAACCATGTAGCCCGGCAGGTACCGGGCGCAGTGGCGCTGGATATCCGACGGCTCGACCGCCTCGGACTCGCGGATCACCACGAAGGCCTTGATCCGGTTTCCGACGTCCTCGTCCGGAATCGGCACGACGGCGGCCTCGAGCACCTGCGGGTGCCGGTAGAGGGCCGACTCCACCTCGCCCGCCTCGATCCGGTAGCCGCGGCTCTTGATCATGTGGTCGCGCCGTCCGCGGAAGAGGTACGTGCCGTCCTCGTCGAGCATCACGATGTCGCCCGTGCGGTACACGGTCTCCCGAAAGTGGCCCTGGCAGGGACTCTGCACGAAGACCTTGCCGGTCTTCCCGGGGTCTCCCCAGTAGCCCTGCGCGACGTTCGGCCCCCGCGCGTACAGCTCGCCCTCGACGCCCGGCTGCGACACCACCTGTCCCTGGTCGTCGAGGGCGAACACATCGACGTTGGCGCACGGCTTGCCGATCGGAAGCGGTGCCGCGTGCTCCTCCGGAACCTTGCGCACGTAGTGGTAGGTGATGACGTTGGTTTCGGTCGGCCCGTAGAGGTTGCAGTACTGCGGCCGCGGCAGCGCCAGCATGAGCTCGCGCAGGTACCGGATGGGAAAGACCTCGCCGGCGAAGAGCACGAGCCGCAGCCGCTCGAAGGCGAGCCGCTCCAGCCGGCCGCGCCGCACCATCATCGAGAGAATGGAAGGCACCGAGTACCAGACCGTGATCGCCTGGCGATCGATCCACTCGGCGAGCCGGTAGGGGAAGTAGGCGAGCTCCTCGGGCACGATGGCGAGCGTCGCGCCGGCCTGCATCGCCGCGAAGACGTCGAAGATCGTAAGGTCGAAGTGATACGGCGCGTGATTGGAGAGCACGTCGTCCTGCGTCACGCGGAACTCGTCGCACGCCCAGCGCACGAAATTGAGCGCGTTGAGATGCGAGATCATCACGCCCTTCGGCGTCCCGGTGGAGCCCGAGGTGTAGAGGATGTAGGCGAGGTCGGTCGAAACCGTGGCGATCGGCGGCGGCTCCTTCGCCGGATGCGAAAGCACGGTGTCGTAGGGGATGACGCGCGCCGTCAGATCTTTCGGCGCAGCCGGGCCGTGCTCGGCGAGCACGATGGTGAAGGAGGAGGCCTCGTCGCCGAGGATCCCGCGCACGCGCTCGAGGAACGCCGGCGTGCTGGCCAGCAGCCGGATCCCGCAGTCCTCGACGATGTAGCGCACCCGCGCGGAGGGCGCGTTCGGGTCCAGGGGCACGTAGACCCCGCCCGCCTTCAGGATGCCGTGGATCGAGACGACGGAAGCGGTGGACTTCGGCATCCAGATGCCGACCCGGTCGCCGCGCCGCAGGCCGTTCTCGACGAGCACATGCGCAAGCCGGGTCGAGATGCGGTCGAGCTCGGCGTACGTCATGACCTCCTCTTCGAACCGGATCGCCGGCTTGTCGGGGAAGCGCCGGGCCGATTCCTCCAGCAGGTGACTGAGCAGGAATTTCATGGTGTGGCCCCCGCCTCGGGCTCAAAGTCCCAGGCTTCGGGCAATCGCGTTTCGCTGGATCTCCGACGTGCCGGAATAGAGGCGGGCCCCGACCGCATCGCGCAGGGCGCGCTCGAGCTGGCATTCCGTGGTGTAGCCGTAGCCGCCGTGGACCTGGATCGCATCGAGCGACGACTGCACGCAGCTCTCGCTCACGTGGAGCTTGGTCATCGCCGTCTCGAGCTCGCCCAGCCGTCCCTGCTGCAGGAGCCAAGCCGCCTGGTAGAGGAGAAGGCGCGAGGTCTCGTAGCGGAGCTTCATGTCGACGATCCGGTTCGCCACCGACTGGAAGCCGCCGATCGGCTGCCTGAACTGCTGGCGCTCGCCGGCGTAGGCGACGCACGCTTCGATCTGCCGCTCCATGGCGCCGAGCTCGAAGGCGAGGATCAGGCTTCGCTCCCATCGCATGCCTTCGCCGAAGATGCGCGGCCCCATGCCTTCCTTGCCCAGGCGATTTCGGGCGGGCACGACGCAGTCGTCGAAGAACACCTCGCTCATGGGCGAGGTGCGAAGCCCCAGCTTGCCGATCGGCTTGCCGACCGTCAGGCCCGGGAAGCCCTTCTCGACCAGAAAAGCGCTGACGCCCATGAAGCCGGCCGACTTGTCGGTCGTGGCGAAGACGAGGAACACGTCGGCCACCGGCGCATTCGTGACGAAGGTCTTGCTCCCGTTCAGGAGGTAGCGCTCGCCGTCGCGCCGGGCGCTCGTCGAGAGGCTGAAGGCGTCCGAGCCGGAGCCGGGCTCGCTCATGCCATGGGCGCCGATCATCTCGCCCGCGCACAGGGGCTGCAGGTACCGGGTCTTCTGCTCTTCGGTGCCGAAGTGCGCGAGCGGCACCTGCACGCTGAGCATCTGGGCGGCGAGGGCGAAGAGCAGGCCGTGATCGGCGCAGGCATAGCCGAGCGCCTGCATGACGACGGTCATGGTGACGGGGTCGGCGGCGCTGCCGCCGTATTCCTTCGGGAAAGGCAGGCCCTGGATGCCCATCCGCGCGCAGCGGCGCCACCCTTCGCGGCTGAATTCGCCGTCCGCGTCGCGGGCGATCACGTCGTCATTCAACTCCTTGCGGGCGAAGCGGATGACCTCGCTTCGCATCGCGAGCTGATCATCCGTCAGGGCGAAGTCCATGGTCGCGGGCGCCGGGGAGGTCCCTGTCGGGCGTGCGGGCGCGGGGTCAGCCCAGTTTCGATTGCACGAAGCGGCTCAGCGACTCGATGTCCCGGAAGTTCTCCGGAACGATGTCCTCGTCGACCACCCGGATCGGAAAGCGCTCTTCGAGGATATGGGTCAGCCTCACGATGGCGAGGGAGTCGACGACGCCCTGGGCCAGCAGGTTGTCGCGGGGGCGTACCTCCGCGATGCTTCGGGCGCGGGCAAGTTGTTGAATGATTTGCGTGATCTCGCTTGCGACAGTCACGATGGGGGCTCCCTGGGAATCCGCCCGCATCATGCTAGGGAGGCTCCATGAACCGGAAATGGCGCGCCATAGCCCTGTCAGCGCGCTACACGAAGGGCATGGCCTTATTCCGGCTTTTCGCTCCGCGGGATCGGCTGCCGTAGACAGCGCTGCAAGTCGCTAGAATGCAACGCGCGTTCCATGCCGGCCACCATCCTGATCGTCGACGACGACGAAAGCATCCGCGAGCTGCTGCGCCTGCACCTTTCGGGCGCCGGCTACACGGTGCAGGTCGCCGAGGACGCCATCGCCGCGGGCTACATGGTGCTGCGCACGCCGCCCGATCTCATCATCACCGACATCGTCATGCCGCACATGGACGGCTTCGAGTTCATCGCCGCCCTGAAGGCGGACAAGTCCGTGCCCGACATCCCGGTCATCTTCCTCACCTCGGTGGAGGATGGAGACCATCGCGGCAAGGAGCTCGGTGCGGTCGGGTATATCACCAAGCCGGTCACGGCCGACCGGCTGCTCGCCGTCGTGGCCGCTCACATCGGCCGCGCGGGCGATTCCGTTACGAAGTAGATTCCCCTACGACGTAAATTCCCTAGGACGTAAGCGGGCAGGCGCGAAGCTCGCTGCCCTCGATGCCGGAGGCGACCTCGCGCAGCCGCGCCTCGAGCGCGGCGTCGACCTCCCTCACTTGCAGCCACACCTTCGGCACCACCGCTTCGCGCTGGCCGATCTCGGCGCTGCGCACGCCCTGGCGCCGCAGCGCCGCAAGGCGCTCCCGGGCGGCGGCCTCGTTCCGGAAGACGCCGAGCGAGAGCGCCCAGCGGTAGCGGCTCTCGTCCTGGACGATGAAGTAGTCCTCCACGCCGAGGTCTTTCAGCTCGCCCGCCTTGCGGGCGGCGGCCTGCCGGCTTCCTTGCGGCGCAATGAAGACCCACCACGACGCATGCTCTTCCGTTTGCCGGGCGGTGAGTCGCCCGCCGAGCGCGAGCCGCGCGAGGGCCGCCTGTGCGCGCGGCGCGTCGGCGAGCGTGAAGCTGCCCCATTCGAGGCACGCGGCGGCGCCTGCCGCAGCCGCCGCGGGCTTCGCCCGCTGCGGCACCTCGCCCGGCGGCAGGATCCGCAGCCGGTCGGGATCGATCTGGCGGCGAAGGGGCGAGGGGTCCGTCGCGGGATCCGGGCCGGCCAGGTGGCGCGTCCAGGCGTAGAACGCGATGTTCGCGAGCACGAGCAGCAGGAAGAGGACGCGCATGGCCTAGACGGCCGTCTCGGGCAGCTTGAGCTCGCCCTTGACCTCGATGTTCCGCTCGTCGAGCGCGATGCGGGCGAGCCCGTCGAGCACGAGGTTCTCGACATAGCGCCGCGGGGCGGCGAGCTGGTCCATGAGCGAACGCCCGGCGCCGCCGCCGATGATGCAGAGCGGCGTGCCGTCGAGCTCGCGGAAGGCGCGGTACATCCGCTCGATCGCGCCCGCCTGCGCGTGGCGGCAGCCGGTCTCGATCGCGTCGGCGGTGTTGCGGGGCGCATCCCGGAAGCGTCCTTCCTCGATCGGAAGCCGGCCCGTGTGCTCGTGCAGCACGAAGCGCATGAGCTCCACGCCCGGCAGGATGGCCCCGCCGAGGAAGGCGCCGCCAGCGTCGAGCATGTCGACCGTCGTAGCGGTGCCCGCGTTCACCACGAGCGCCGGGCCGCTGTGCAGGCCGCGCGCCGCGACGAGCGCCGCCCAGCGGTCGGGGCCGAGCTGCTCGGGCCGCTCGTAGCGGCTCGTCACGCCGCAGCGCGAGCGCTCGCCGCGCAGCCAGAGCGGCTCCACGTCGAAGATGCTGGTCCAGTTGACGAGCAGCGTGTGCGCGCCCTCGCCGGCGACGTTCGAGATGACGATCGCCTCGGGCGCGTCGTGCGTCACGGAGAACGGATTCACGTGGTCGCTCGAGGCCGCGAACTCGATGAGCGACACCGTGGCGATGCTCGACCAGCGATGCCCGCCCGAAGCGTCGGGCTCGAGCCAGCCCCACTTCACGCGCGAGTTGCCGGCGTCGATGGCAAGGATCATGCGGCCCTCGCTGCGACAACCCTGCCGGAGCGCACCGCGCGCACGCCCGTGCGCGTGCGCAGGCGAAGGCCGCCGTCCTCGGCCAGCCCGTCGGCGATGCCGGAAAGCGTGCGGCCGTCGGCCAGGCGTACCCGCAGCCGCTGGCCGCCGTGCGCGTGCAGCGCGTGCCATTCCTCGCGCACCGCCTCGAGGCCGCCGCGCTCGAAGGCCTCGAGGGCGAGCATGAGCTCGCAGCCGATGCGCTCGATGACGACGTTGCGCGAGGGCAGCGGATCGAGGAGCTCGCCGAGGAACGCCACCGGGCGGCGCAGCCGCCCGCCCAGCGCGCCGCCGGCGGGGCCGTTGATGCCGATGCCGATCACGGCGAGGGAGGCCCTGCCGTGGGCACGCGTCTCCACCAGGATGCCGCCCAGCTTGCCGCTCGCCGTCACGAGGTCGTTCGGCCACTTGAGCGAGACGCCGAGCGCGCCGAGGGCGCGGAGCGCCCGCGCCGCCGCCACGCCGGCCACGAGCGAGAGCGCGGAGAGCTCGCGCGGCGCGCGATGCACGAGGCGCGAGAGCGAGAAGGCGATGTCCTTGCCGGGGCGGGCGTGCCAGCGTCGTCCGCGCCGGCCGCGGCCGGCCGTCTGCGCTTCGGTCGCAAGCAGCGACGGCAGGGCGCCGGCTTCGTCCATGAGCAGGGCGTTGGTGGACGGGCACGAGCGCACGACGCGCACGCGAACCCCGGGCACCCGAATCGCGGCCGCGTCGAGGGCTTCCATGGGGGCGTAGTTTACTTTGGCCTATATACTCCCACGCGGTGAGACTCTCGGCGGCGCTTCTCGGAGGGCTTCTGCTGCTCGCGGCCGGCATGGCGGGCGCCGCCCCGGCACGGCAGGACGTGCGCATCTGGCACAGCCTCACCGGTCTCGCCCAGGTCTATCTCGAGGTGCTGGCGGCGCGCTACAACGCCGCGCAGGCGCAGGCGCGCGTGGTGGCCGTCTACAAGGGCTCGGACGACGAAACGCTGGCGGCCGCGCTGGCGGCGCGGCGCGAGGGCCGGGCCCCGCACATCGTGCTGGTCGACGAGTCCGCCGCCGCGGACGTCCTCGAGCGGCGTGCCGTGCGCCCGCTCTGGCAGGCGCTGCAGGAGTCCGGCGAGCGCCTGGAGACCCGCGTCGCCCCCGCCGTGGCGGGCTACTTCTCCGACGCGCAGGGCCGGCTCCTCGCGCTGCCCTTCAGCACCTCCACGCCTGTCCTCTACTACAACCGCGATGCCTTCCGCGCGGCGCGCCTCGACCCTACGGCCGCGCCGAAGTCCTGGTACGACATGCCGGCGATCCTCGAGGCGCTTGCGGCCGCGGGCTCCGCGTGCCCCTTCACCACGGCATACCCGGCGTGGATCCTTCTCGAGAACATGGCTGCCTGGCACGACCAGGCCTTCGCGACGCACGAAAACGGCATGGACGGCGGCGAGGCGGAGCTCGCGTTCAACGGCCGGCTGATGGTCCGCTGGATCGCCATGATGGCTTCCTGGCAGAAGGCGGGCTACTTCAGCTACTCGGGCCGCGGTCGCGAAGGCGAGGCGCGCTTCGCAAGCGGCGAGTGCGCGGTGCTCACCGCCGCCTCCTCGAGCTACGCGGAGCTGCGTGGCAAGGCGCGCTTCGACCTCGGCGTCGCCCATCTCCCGTACTACGACGACTTCCCCGAGGCGCCCCAGAACACGCTCGTCGGCGGCGGCGCGCTCTTCATCATGGATGGGAGTCCGGGCGCCGAGACGCGCCTGGCCGCCCGCTTCCTCGCCTGGCTCGCGCAGCCCGAGGTCCAGGCCGAGTGGCACCAGAAGACGGGCGCCGTGCCGCTCAGCGTCGCGGCCTATGAGCTCACCCGCCGCAACGGCTTCTACCGCTCGCATCCGGCGCAGGACATCGCGATCGGCCAGCTCCTGCAGCGCGAGCCCACGCGGCGCTCGCGCGGAATCCACATCGAGCAGTTGCGCAGCATCCGCGGCATCGTGAACGAGGAGCTCGAGGCCGTGTGGCTCGACCGCAAGACGCCGCTGCAGGCCCTGAACGACGCGGTCTCGCGCGGTAACGCGCTCCTGCATCGCGTGCGCGCGCAGCACTAGAAGGCGGCCGGCGTGGCGTGGCCGTATCCCAGGATTCTCGCGCACAGGGGCGGCGGCCGGCTCGCGCCGGAGAACACGCTCGGCGCGATCCGCTGCGGCGCGGCGCTCGGCTTCCGGGGCGTGGAGTTCGACGTGATGCTCGCCGCGGGCGACGTGCCCGTGCTCATCCACGACGAGACGACCGAGCGCACCACGGGCGTTCCGGGCCGGGTTCCGCTGCTCACGCTTTCGGAGCTCCAGAAGCTCGACGCCGGCGACGGCGAAGGCGTGCCGTCGCTCGAGCAGGCGGCGAAGCTCTGCCGCCAGCTCGGGCTGTGGGCCAATGTCGAGATCAAGCCGGCCGCCGGCCACGAGAGCGCGACCGGCGAAGTGGTGGCGCGCGCGGTGAGCGAGCTCTGGAAGGGTGCGGAGCAGCCGCCGCTCCTTTCGTCGTTCTCCGTCGTCTCGCTCGCCGCGGCGCGCGAGGCGGTGCCTGAGCTGCCGCGCGGCTTCCTCTGCGACCGCGTGCCGCCGGACTGGGAGGCGACGGTGGAGCGCCTGGGTTGCGTCTCCTTGCATGCGAACCACAAGAAGCTCGACGAGGCGACGGCGCGCGCCGTGCGCGCCTCGGGCTACGCGCTCGCCTGCTGGACGGTGAACGACCCGGCGATCGCCCGGCGCCTCCTCGGCTGGGGCGCCGAGTGCATCATCACCGACGCCCTGCGCGAGATCCCGCCGGATTTCGCCTGAGAGAAGTGCTGACCGCGAGATTCCGCCCGACCTTGCCGGAAAGAACGAAGCGCTGATGGTCGTCCCCGCGAAGGCGGGGACCCATGTTCTCAAAAGCGACTGGGCCCCCGCCTGCGCGGGGGCGACAACCCGCGAGCTTTTCCTTAGAAGGGGAGCTTGGCGTCCGGCTTGAGCGGCTGCAGCGCCTGGCGGAACTCGCCCTTGATGCGCTCGAGCGCGGCCTCGGAGTCCGCCTCGAAGCGCAGCACCACGACCGGCGTCGTGTTCGACGGGCGCGCGAGCCCGAAGCCGTCGGCGTACTCGGCGCGCACGCCGTCGATCGTCAGCACGCGCTCGGCATTGGGGAAGGGCTTGGTCTCTTGCAGGCGCGCGACGAGCGCGTGCGGCTCGCCCTCGGCGAGCGCCCAGTGGAGCTCGGGCGTCGAAGGCGCGTTCGGCAGGCTCTTCAGGACGGCGTTGGCGTCTTTCTCCCGCGAGAGGATCTCGAGGAGCCGGGCGCCGCCGTAGAGCGCGTCGTCGAACCCGTACCAGCGCTCCTTGAAGAAGGTATGCCCGGACATCTCGCCGGCGAGGAGCGCGCCGGTCTCGCGCAGCTTCGCCTTGATGAGCGAGTGGCCGGTCTTCCAGATGAGCGGCCGGCCGCCGTGGCGCTCGATCCACGGCGCAAGGAGCCGCGTGCTCTTCACGTCGTAGATGATCTGCGCGCCCGGATTTCTCGACAGGACGTCTTTCGCGAGCAGCATGAGCTGGCGGTCGGCGAAGACGATCTCGCCGTCCTTCGTGACGAGCCCCAGGCGGTCGCCGTCGCCGTCGAAGGCGATTCCGAGATCGCAGTCGGTGCGACCGAGCGTGCGGATCAGGTCCTCGAGGTTCTTCGGCACCGAGGGATCGGGATGGTGGTTCGGGAAGCGGCCGTCGACCTCGCAGTAGAGCTCCTCGACCTGGCAGCCGAGCGCACGGTAGAGGCGCGGCGCCACGGCGCCGGCGACGCCGTTGCCGCAGTCGATGGCGACGCCCATCGGCCGGGCGAGCTTGACGTCGGAGACGATCCGCTCCACATAGGCGTCGATCACCTCGGCCTGCCGGCGCTGGCCCGCGCCTTGCGCGAACGCCTCGTCCTCGATGCGCTTTCGCAGCGCCTGGATCTCCTCGCCGTAGAGCGTGCTGCCCGCCACGACGATCTTGAGGCCGTTGTAGTCCGGCGGGTTGTGGCTGCCGGTCACCGCCACGCAGCTGCCGCAGCCGAAGTGGTGCGCGGCGAAGTACACGACCGGAGTGGGCGCCATGCCGATGTCGATCACGTCGGCGCCGGCCGCAAGCAGCCCCTCGGCGAGCCCGTCGAGGAGCGACGGGCCGGAGAGCCGGCCGTCGCGGCCGAGGGCGAAGGTGGGTGCGCCGCGCTCGCGCGCGACGGTGCCGAGCGCGCGACCCACCGCGCGCGCGATGTCGGGCGTGAGGGTGCGGCCGACCACGCCGCGGATGTCGTAGCTGCGGAAGATTTCGGCGGGGACTTGCACGTGTCGTTCGGCTCAGGCGAGGAGATATCGGAAGAGCCGCTCCGCGAGCCAGCCGTGGCGGCCGGGGAACGGCCCCGAGAGGAAGCCGACGTGGCCTCCGGTGCGCGGAAATTCTAGCAGCACGTCGGGCGAGGCCTTGCGCGCCGCCGCCACGAGCGCCTGCTCCGGGAGGAAGGGATCGTTCCGCGCGTTGAGTAACAAAGTGGGCACCCGTATTCCCTCGAGCCACGGTCCGCTCGCGCACGTGCTCCAGTAATGGTCGACGTCGCGGAAGCCATGCAGCGGCGCCGTGACGAGATCGTCGAAATCCCGGAAGGTGCGGGCGGCGCGAACGCGGCTGCCGTCGAAGAGGCCCGGGAAGAGCTCGAGCTTGGCGAGCGTCTTCGGCTTCAGCGTGGCGAGGAACATGCGCGTGTAGAGGACGCGGTTCAGGCCTCGATCGAGCGCATTGCCGGCCGCGGGCAGGTCGATCGGCGCCGAGACGGCGGCGGCGCGGCGCACCAGCGCGCGGGCCGCCTCGCCGGACTCCCCCAGCCACTTGAGGAGCGCGTTGCCGCCGAGCGAGACGCCGATCGCGTGCACGGCGCCGCGGGCCTCCGCCGCGACGCGCCGCAGGATCCAGTCGACCTCGGCCGAGTCGCCGGAGTGGTAGGCGCGCGGCAGCCGGTTGGGCTCGCCCGAGCAGCCGCGCCAGTGGGCGATGGCGAGGCGCGCGCCGCGCGCGATGGCCTGCGCGGCGAGGGCGCGCGCGTAGTGGCTGTCGGAGCTGCCTTCGAGGCCGTGGAAGAGGACGATGCAGTGCGTTGCCGCGCGGCTGCCGGCCCAGTCGACGTCGATGAAGTCGCCGTCAGGCGTATCCCAGCGGCTGCGCTCGAGCGGCACGCGCGGCGGCGGTCGCAGGGCGGCGACGATCGTCTGCAGGTGCCCGCCGGGCAGCCACCAGGGCGCCCGGAACGTCGATTCCTCCTTGGGGGCGGTCGTCGGTCCCGTGCTCAATGCAACATCTGCGGCGGGGTATTGCGCGGCGCCTCGGGCGCCGCCGCCGGCGGCGGCGCCGGCGAGGCGTGGTGCACGACCATGCGCCAGCCCGCACCGATCCGCAGGTACACGTTCGTTGCCACGGCCGGAAGCGGCCGCGCGTCGCCACGCTCGACGAGCATCGCGAAGGTCTCGATGACGTTGTGCACGGCGAACATCATCCCGGAGACGGCCACCTGCCGGCTGACGTGCACCCGGAACTGCGGGCCCCCGGAGAGAATCTGCGCCCAGCTCTCGCGCACCGCCTCCTGCCCCGCGAGGCGCGGGCCGCCCGGATGGACGCAGACCACCTCCTCGTCCTCGGCCCAGACGGCCATCATCGCCTCGAGGTCGGCGCGCTCGAGCGCCTCGTAGAAGGCGTTCTCGGCATCCTGCGCGGTCGGGAAGATCTTCATCGCCAGCCGAGATTCTGGATGTCCTCGGCGACGGAATCCACCGTCAGCTCGCGCATGCAGCGGAAGTGGCCGAGCGGGCACTCGCGCTGGTAGCAGGGGCTGCACTCCACCTCGAGCCAGCGCACGCGGGCGTGCGGCGAGCGGGGCGGCGTATGGCGCGGGCTCGAGGAGCCGAAGAGGGCGACGAGCGGCCGGTCGAGCGCCGCGGCGACGTGCATGAGCCCGGAGTCGTTGCTCACCACGTAGCGGGCCCCGGCGATGAGATCGATCGCTTCGTCGAGCGTCGTGCGGCCGACGAGGTCGAGGCCCTCGATGCCACGCGCCGCCGGCGCATCGTTCGGCGAGCCGAGCAGCACGACCGGCGGCCCGCCGCCCGAGCGCACGCGCTCGCTCAGCCCGGCGAAGTACGGCCAGCGCTTCGCCGGCCCGTACTCGGCGCCGGGACAGAACACCGCGTAGTCGCCCTCGAGGCCGAACTTGCGCTTCGCCGCCTCGATGTCGCTCGTCGCGGCGCGCAGCTTCGGCAAGGGCAGGGGGCTTCGCACCTCCTTTCCGGGCGGCTCGGAAAGGGCGGCATAGTGCTCGACCATCGGGCGCCGTTCGGCCTTGCCATCTCTCACTTCGTCTTTCCTGTGCTTGTAGATCAGGTTCAGAAGCCCGTAGCGCGATTCGCCAACGTAGCCCGAGCGCAGGGGGATGTCGGCGAAGAAGGGGACGAGGGCCGACTTCCAGGTGTTGGGGAGCACGATCGCCTGCCGGTAGGCGCGCGCACGAAGGCTCCGGCCGAGCCGCCAGCGCAGTCCCAGCTGCAGGGCGCCGTGGCGAAACGGCGCGGCAATCACCTCGCGCACCTCGGGCATGCGGCGCACCACCGGCGCCACCCACTCGGGCGCGAGCACGTCGATCTCCAGACCGTCGATCTTCTCGTGCAGCCGCGCGAGGAGCGGCTGGGCCATCAGCGCGTCGCCGATCCAGCTTGGCGCGACGATCAGAAGGCGAGGCACCCGCGGCCCTTCGGCGAGGAGGCGGGCACCGCAGGGCCCCTCAGTGCCCCTTGACCGGGGCTCCCTTGTACACGTAGAGCGTCCCGCAGTACGGGCAGCGGGTCTTGCCCTCCCTCGCCACGTCGAGAAACACGCGCGGGTGCCGCGCCCAGAGCGGCGCGTCGGGCATCGGGCAGTGGAGCGGCAGGTCCCGCTCGGTGATCGTTACTTCCTGACTGGCGTCAGCCATTTGCGCCGCTTCCTGTCCTTGCCGGTAACCACGTCGAAGAAAGCCTTCTGGATCTTCTTGGTGACCGGGCCCGCCTTGCCTTCGCCGATCACGCGGCCGTCGAGCTCGCGGATCGGGGTCACCTCGGCCGCGGTGCCGGTGAAGAAGCACTCGTCGGCGATGTAGATGTCGTCGCGGGTGAGGCGCTTGGCGCGCACCTCGTAGCCGAGGCTCGAGGCGAGCTCGATCACCGAGGAGCGCGTGATGCCGGTGAGCGCCGAGGTGAGCTCGGGCTCCCAGATCGTGCCGTCCTTGACGATGAAAATGTTCTCGCCGGCCCCTTCGGCGACGAAGCCGTCGACGTCGAGGAGCAGCCCTTCATCGTAGCCGTGCTGGGTCGCCTCGAGCGTCGCGAGCACCGAGTTCGGGTACGTGCCCGACATCTTGGCCCGCGCCATGGTGACGTTGATGTGGTGCCGGGCATAGGACGAGGTCTTCACGCGGATGCCTTTCTCGAGCGCCTCGGGCCCGAGGTAGGCGCCCCACGGCCAGGCGGCGATGGCCACGTGCACGCGAGCGCCGACGGGCGACACGCCCATCTTCTCCGAGCCGTAGAAGGCGATCGGACGGATGTAGCAAGCCTCGTGCTTGTTGGCCCGCACGACTTCGAGCTGCGCCTGCATGAGCTCGTCCCGCGTGTAGGGAAGCTTCATCATGTAGATGTGCGCGGAGCTGAAGAGGCGCTCGGTGTGCTCCCGCAGGCGGAAGATCGCCGTGCCGATCTCGGTCTTGTAGGCGCGCACGCCCTCGAAGACGGCGAGGCCGTAGTGCAGCGAGTGCGTGAGGACGTGCGTGGTCGCCGAGCGCCACGGCACGAGCTTGCCGTCGTACCAGATCCAGCCGTCGCGGTCGGCCATGGAGAGCGGCGCCTTCGATGGCGATGCCCTGCGCTGCGATCCCGACGCCTTGCGTTGCGATCCCCTGGACCCTTGGGGACCGGCCTTCTTCGCCTTCGCCATCGAAGCGTTCTCCCGGAGCGTTCTTCCTTATGGGGGATTTATTCTAGCCAATGGCGGGCGCGCGGCGTAGAGTATTAAGAGATTCGTTAATCATCGGCTGAGAACCTTCCGCCGCGCCATGGCGTCCATGCCCGCCGCGCATCCCGACCGCATCTTCGCCGCCCTCGCGTCGGCGCCGCGCCGCCAGATCCTGGCGTTCCTGTCGCAGACCGCGCTCACCACCTCGGAGCTCGCCGGGCGCTTTCCCATGAGCGCGCCGGCCGTCTCGCGGCACCTCGCGCTCCTCGCCGACGCCGGCCTCGTGAGCGGCGAGCGACAGGGCCAGCGCGTGCTCTATCGCCTCAACCGCGACGTCCTGCTCGACGCGCTCGCCGGGCTCGCTTCCGCCGTGGACGGGCCGTTGCGCCGTGTGCCGCAGCCCCCGCGCGTGACGCGCGAGGCCATCTAGGCAAAGCGCAACGGCGCCGAGGCGCCGGAGATCAGGCAGGCGGCGTCCTCCCGAAGAGGGCGCGCCAGAGCGCCTGCACCGTCTCGCGCTCGGCGGCGAAGCGCTCGGGCGGCACGCGCGCATACTTCGCGCCGTTCAGCCGCAGCATGTGCTGCGTGCGCCGGTACTCGCGATAGGCGGTGCGGGCGCCTTCGGCGAGCGCACGATCGAGCAGGCCGAAGTCGGCCGCCATGCCGAGGAGCGCGATGTTGCCGAGATTCCTGGTGAGCTCGGGAAAGCGCTGCGAATGCGCGAGCACCAGGTACTGCACCGCAAACTCGATGTCGATCATGCCGCCGCGGTCGTGCTTGAGGTCGAAGAGGCCCGAGCGGTTCGGATGGGCGGCGTGGAGCTTGCTGCGCATGCCGGCGATCTCGGTCCTCAGGCTTACCTCGTCCCGCGGCCGGCGCAGGATGGCCTCCCGGATGCGCTCGAACGCGGCGCCCACCTGCGGGTCGCCGGCGCAGTAGCGGGCTCGCGTGAGCGCCTGGTGCTCCCACACCCAGGCGTCGTTTTCCTGGTAGCGCTCGAAAGCGGCCACGCTCTGCACGAGGAGCCCGGAGCCTCCGCTCGGGCGCAGCTGCAGGTCGGTCTCGAAGAGGATGCCCGAGGCGGTGCGCGTGGCGAGCCAGCTCACCAGGCGCTGCGCGAGGCGCGCGTACGCCTGCGGCGCGTGCTCGTCCGGATCGTCGTAGAGGAAGATGATGTCGAGGTCCGAGGCGTAGCCGAGCTCCTTGCCGCCGAGCTTTCCGTAGGCGACCACGGCAAAGCGCGGCGTCTCGCGGTGCCGGTCGCGCAACGAACGCCACGCCTGCTCCATCGCGACCTCGATCATCAGGTCGGCGAGCGCCGAGAGATGGTCGGCGAGCCGCTCCACGGTGAGCAGGCCCGCGAGGTCCTGGGCGAGGAGCCGGAACACCTGCGCCTGGTGCCCCTCGCGCAGGATGTTCATGCGCCGCTCGACGTCGTCCTCGGCGGCGGCGAGCTGCTCGGCGAGCGACTGGCGCAGCGCCTCGAGATCCATGGGGGCGTAGAGCACCCGATCGTCGAGCAGCTCGTCGAGGAGCAGCGGGTGCCGCGCGATGTACTCGGCGGCCCAGCTCGAGGCCCCCGCCATGCGCGTCACGCGCTCGAGGGCCTGCGGGTTCTCGGCGAGGAGCGCAAGGTAGGCCGCGCGGCTCGCGATCGCCTCGACGATGTCCAGGCTGCGAACGAGCGTCGCCTGCGGGTCGGGCGTGGCGTCCGCCGCGCGGCCGAGCGCCGGGACGAGGAGGTCGAGCCGGCGCTTGGAGTCGGCCGGAAGGCTCTGGTAGCGCTGGCTTTCGCGAAACGCGTCGAGGCGCGGGTGCTCGGGCCACGGCGCGTGCGCCTCGGTTTCCTTCTCCGAGAAGATGCTGCGGAAGTGGCGCGAGACCGCGGTGCGGTGGGCCTGCAGCGCGGCCGCGAAGGCGTCCCAGGTCGCGAACCCCGCCATCGCGGCGAGCCGCCCGCGGTCCTCCTCGTCCTGAGGCAGGTCATGACGCTGCGCGTCGTCGAGGTACTGGAGCCGGTGCTCGACGTTGCGCAGGAAGCGGTAGGCGGCGGAGAGCTCGTCGGCGGCCTCGGGCGGCAGAAGGCCCTTGTGGGAAAGGAGCGAAAGCACTTCCAGCGTAGGCCGCGCCGTGAGCGCGGGGTCGCGCCCGCCCCGGATGAGCTGCAGCGCCTGCGCGACGAACTCGATTTCGCGGATGCCGCCGGGGCCGAGCTTCACGTGGCCGGAAAGCTCGCGCCGCTCGACGTCGCGGCGCACCTCGGCGTGCAGGCGGCGCATCGCCTCGAGCGTGCCGAAGTCGAGGTACTTGCGAAAGACGAACGGCCGCACGGTGCGCTCGAGCTCGGCGACGAAGGCGTCCGCCCCGGAAAGCGCGCGCGCCTTGATCCAGGCGTAGCGCTCCCACTCGCGCCCCTGGGTGAGGAAGTACTGCTCGAGGAAGGCGAGGCTGCAGGCGAGCGGTCCCGAGTCGCCGTAGGGCCGAAGCCGCATGTCGACGCGGAAGGCGAAGCCGTCCTCGGTCACCTCCGAAAGGAGCCGGATGAGGGCGCGCCCGGCCCGCTCGTAGTGCTCGCCGTCCTCCATGTCGCCCGGATGGATGAAGACGAGGTCGATGTCGGAGGAAACGTTGAGCTCGCGCCCGCCGAGCTTGCCCATGCCGACCACGACGAGATCCTCGCGGCCGAGGAAGGCGAGCGCCGCCGCGATCGACACCTCGGCGAGGTCGCTCATGGTCGCGCAGACCTCGGCGCAATCGGCGCGCCCGGTGAGGTCGCGGGCCATCGTGCGCAGCAGCACCCGCTGGCGAAGCTCGCGCAGCCGGCGCTTGAAGCCGGCCTCGTCGCGCCCCGCTCCTTCGTGCGGGCCCTGGAGCGCTTGCACCATGGCCTCGCGCGGGAAAGGCGCCGGATCGGCAAGCTCCGCGGCCCATTCCGGATGCGCCTGCAGGCGCGCCATGGCGTAGCGCGAGCGCGTCAGTTCCGGCGGCGGCGAGCGCGTCGGTTCCGGGGGCGGTGCCGACATCGGGCGGTTAGAATGAATTTCCAGTGGCGTGCGAGCGCGAGCGGTGTCCCAACCGTAGCAGTGTTTATCCGTAATTTCACCTGGCCGCGGCTCTGGCGGGGCCTCGAGATCCTCGCCTGGGCCGTGTTCTTCCTCGCGGCGGGGATCGTGCTCGCCCTGCGCTACTGGGTGCTGCCGGACATCGAGCGCTACCGGCCCGACATCGTGGCAGCCGTGTCGCGCACCGTCGGGCAGCCGGTCGCCATCGGCGCCATCGAGGCCGGCTGGCAGGGGCTGCGCCCGCGCCTTCGCCTCGCCGACGTTCGCGTGCTCGACGACCGGGGCAGCGCCGCGCTCGTCTTGCCGGCCGTGGAGAACGTGGTGTCGTGGCGCTCGCTCCTGCGCGGCGAGCTGCGGCTTCGCCTCCTCGCCATCGAGGCGCCGCGTCTTGCCGTGCGGCGGGATGCGGGCGGCGGGCTGCACGTCGCCGGCGTGCGGCTCGGCGGAGGCCCGGGCGGCGAGGGAAGGCTCCTCGGCTGGATCCTCGCCCAGGACGAGATCCAGGTGAGAGGGGCCGAGATCGAATGGCTGGACGAGCTGCGCGGCGCGCCGCCGCTCGCGCTCTCGGCGGTCAGCCTGCGCGTGCGCAACGATGGGCGCACCCATGCCCTCGGCCTCTCCGCGCGTCCGCCGAAGGCGCTCGGCACGGCGCTCGAAGCGCGCGTGGAGCTCTCGCGCGATGGCGCCAGCGGCACGGCGGGCGCCTCGCCATCGGCCGACCTTTCCCGGTGGAGCGGCCGCGGCTACGTCGAGCTCGGCTACACCGACCTCGCGGGCTGGACGCCCTGGGTGGACTATCCGGTCGACCTGCGCCACGGGCAGGGCGCGCTTCGCCTGTGGACGACGCTTCGAAAGGGCGAGCTCGTCGCTGCCACCGCGGATCTCGAGGTGCAAAGCCTCGTGGCGCGGCTTGCTCGCGAGCTTCCGCTCCTCGAGCTCTCGGCGCTGCGGGGGCGCCTCGAGCTTGTCGAGCGCGACGGCGGCTACGAGCTCACGGGCCGCAACCTGACGGCGGTTCCCGCGGCCGGGCCGACGGCCGAGCCGACGTCGTTCCGGGCAAGCTGGCGCCCCGCCGCCGAAGGGCGGCCGGAGCGCGGCGCCTTCAGCGCGAAGCTCGTGCAGCTCGAGCCGCTCGCCGGCATCGCCGCGGCGCTGCCGCTGCCGGCGGCGCTGCGCAAGGTGCTGGGCGAGCTCCAGCCGCGCGGGGAGCTCCTCGACGCACGCCTGGAATGGACAGGGTCCCCCGAGGCGCCGCAGGCGTTTTCGGGGGAGGCGCGCTTCACCGGCCTTGCCATGAAGGCGCACGGCGCCGTTCCCGGCTTCGAGGGGCTCTCCGGCGCGGTGGAAGGCACCGAGGCGCGCGTCAGCCTCACGCTCGCTTCGCGCGCGTCCGTGCTCGAGCTGCCGATGGTCTTTCCCGAGCCGCGGCTCGCGCTCTCGCGCCTCGAGGGCACGCTCGTCGTGGAGCGGGGCAGCGAAGGCTTCGTGGCCCGCCTCGCCTCGCTCGGCTTCGCGAACGAGCATCTCGAGGGACGCGCCTCGGGCACCTACGAGACGGCGGCCGATGGACCGGGCCGCATCGATCTCACCGCCTCGCTCGAGCGTGCCGACGGCACGCAGGTCGGCCGCTACCTGCCGCGCGGCGAGCTGATGGGGCCGCGCACGCGCGCCTACCTCGTCGAGGCGATCCGCGAAGGGCACGCGAGCGAGGCGCGGCTTCGCCTGCGGGGCGACCTGCGCGACTTCCCGTTCCTCGATCCGTCGCAAGGCGAGTTCCGGGTGCTCGCCCACGTGCAGGACGGGCGCTTCGCGCCGGGCGAGGAATGGCCCGTCATCGACGACATCGACGCGACGCTTCTCTTCGAGCGCGACCGCATGGAGATCACGGGCCGGCGCGGGCGGATTCTCGGGGCCACGGTCTCCGACGTGAAAGTCGAGATTGCCTCGTTCCTGGCGCCGGAGGTGCACCTCCTCGTGCAGGGGCGTGCCGAAGGACCGGCGGCCGAGTACCTCAGGTTCATCGAGGCGAGCCCCGTGCGCGGTCGCATCGGCGAGTTCACCGACGGCATGCGCGCCGGCGAAGGCGCCGGCACGCTCGCGCTCGCGCTTGACATCCCGCTCGAGGGCGACGACGCGCCTCGCGTGCAGGGGGAGCTCAGCTTCTCGGCGAGCACGCTCGAGTTTTCGCGGACGCTCCCGCCCGTCGAGCGCGCAGCGGCGCGCATCCGCTTCACCGAGTCGACGATGGAGCTCGCCGAGGCGGGCGGGCGGCTTTTCGGCGGCCCGCTCGCGCTGCGCGGGGGCACGCGCGATGGCGGCCTCGAGCTCGCCGCGCAGGGGACGGCGTCCGCGCGCGCCGTCGCCGCCCTCTCGACGCATCCTGCTGCGCGGAAGCTGCGCGGGGCCGCTTCGTACGCGGCGACCCTCTCGTTGCACGACGGGCGCTCGCGCGTGAGCGTCGAGTCGTCCCTGCAAGGCGTGGCGAGCACCCTGCCGGCGCCGTTTGCCAAGCGTGCCGCGGACGCGCTGCCGCTTCGCATCGACGTGGCGAGCGCCGAGGGCGGGCGCGATCGCGTCTCGCTCGCGCTCGGCCGCGTCGCGCGCGCCGAGCTCCTGCGCGTGCCCGGCCCCGCGGAAAACGGCGCGGAGACCGGCGAGCGCGCCGTGCAGCGCGCCTCGCTCTGGCTTTCGCCCCGCGAGGGCGAGGCGGCGCGCGTGCCCGAGCGCCCCGGCGTGCTGGTGTACGGATCGCTCGATGCGCTCGACCTCGACGCGTGGCTGTCGCTTCTCCAGGCGGGCGAAGCCGGGACTTCCGGCGCCGGGAAGCCTCCACAGACGGCCGGGCCCTCCCGCGCGATCATCGATCTCAAGCTGGGCGAGCTCACGGCCTACGGCCGGCAGGTGCATGAAGTCGCCTTGCGCGCAGGGCTCGAGCCGGCCGGCTGGTCGGCACGCATTGAAGCGCGTGAGATCGGCGGCGAGCTCTCGTACCGCAACGAAGGGAAGGGACGGCTTCTCGCGCGTCTCGACCACCTCACGCTCGACGCCGGCGCGCCGGGGGAGGCGGCCGGGCCGGAGCGCGACCTGCCGGCGCTCGACATCATCGCCGAGCGCTTCACCTACAAGGATCGCGCGCTCGGACGGCTCGAGCTCCTCGCCGATCGCGCGGGCGCGGACTGGGCGATCGAGAAGCTGGTGCTCCTCAGCCCCGAGGGCTCGCTCACCGGGAGCGGGCACTGGCGCACCGGTGCGCCGTCGCAGACCGTCCTCGACGTCGAGCTCACCACGCGCGACTCGGGGAAGCTCCTCGAGCGCTTCGGCTACCCGGGGCTGGTGCGAGGCGGCGAGGCGCGCCTGCAGGCCGAGCTTTCCTGGAACGGCCAGCCGACGGGAATCGACTATCCCTCGCTCGCCGGGCGCGTGCAGCTCGAGGCGACGAACGGCGAGTTCCTCGAGATCGAGCCCGGCATCGGCAAGCTCATCTCGCTCATGAGCCTGCAGGCCCTGCCGCGGCGGCTCGCGCTCGACTTCCGCGACGTCTTCTCCAAGGGCTTCCGCTTCGACCGCATCCGCTCCGCGGGCTCCATCCAGGCGGGCGTCATGAGCCTGGACGACTTCGCGATGGAAGGCCCCGCGGCGCGAGTGGCCATGAGCGGCCAGGTGGACCTCGCCCGCGAAACGCAGGCGCTCGCCGTGCAGGTCCGGCCCGCGCTGGGCGATACTGCGTCCACCGTGATCGGCATCCTGAATCCGTTGCTGCTCTTCCCCGCGGCCATCGCGCAGCGCATCCTGAAGGATCCGCTCGGGCACATCTTCGCGTTCCACTACGCGATCTCGGGCACCTGGTCCGATCCGAAGGTCGAGCGCACGCGGGTAGACGCGCAGCCGATAGAAAACAGCCCGGGCGGAGGCACGCAGCCATGACCCAGCCGAATCCGCAGTCCGGTCCGCAGTCCGTTCGTGTAGCGGCCCTCCAGATGGTGTCCGGACCGGAGGTGGCGGCGAACCTGGAAGCCGCCGGGCGGCTCATCGCCGAAGCCGCCGCGGCCGGCGCGCGCCTCGTCGGCCTGCCGGAGAACTTCTACCTCATCGGCCGCGAGGACACCGACAAGGTGAAGGTGGCCGAGCCGGACGGCGAAGGCCCCATCCAGAATTTCCTTTCGGAAGCCTCGCGCAGGAACCGGGTATGGCTCGTCGCCGGGACGACGCCCATCGCCACCGCCGATCCGGCGCGGATCCGCAGCGCCTGCCTCGTGTACGACGACGCGGGGCGTCGCGTCGCGCGCTACGACAAGATGCACATGTTCCGCTTCGAGCAGGGCGAGGAGCGCTACGACGAGACGCGCACGCTCGAGCCGGGCACGCAGCCCGTGGCCGTGGAGAGCCCCTTCGGCCGCCTCGCGCTTTCCATCTGCTACGACATGCGCTTTCCGGAGCTCTACCGCGCGCTCGGCGAGTTCGACCTCGTGTTCGTCCCCTCGGCATTCACCGTGCCGACCGGCCGGGCGCATTGGGAGACCCTGCTCAGGGCGCGGGCAATCGAGAACCAGGCTTTCCTCGTCGCGCCGGCCCAGGGAGGCACGCACGCAACCGGGCGGCGAACTTACGGTCATACGATGGTCGTCGACCCGTGGGGCGAGATCCTCGCGAGCCGCGACGAGGGCGAGGCGGTGGTCCTTGCAGATCTGGATTTCGCCCGCATCAAGGATGTAAGGGCGCGGCTGCCCGCGCTCAAGAACAGGAGACTTCGTTGATTCTCGAGACCGCAGAAAAGACCCTGCTCGCGCCGTTCGACCTCGAGCCGCGCAAGCTCGGCCGCGTGTTCGGCGCCATGGCGGGCCGTCGCGTCGACTACGCCGACCTCTACTTCCAGTACTCGCGCTTCGAGGGCTGGACCCTGGAAGAGGGGATCGTGAAATCGGGCAGCTTCAACATCGAGCAGGGCGTCGGCGTGCGCGCGGTGTCCGGCGAGAAGACCGCCTTCGCCTATTCCGACGAGATCAGCCTGACCGCGCTGGAAGACGCCGCGAAGGTCACCCGGGCGATTGCCTCGGCCGGTCAGGTTCGTCGTATCAGATCGAATTCCCAAGGTAGAAGAATCAATACAGTGGTCCCTCTTTATCGCGACGTGGATCCCATCGCGTCGCTGCCTTCCGAGGCGAAGGTGAAGCTCCTCGAGCGCCTGGAGCAGAAGTGCCGCGCGCTCGACCCGCGCGTCACCCAGGTGATGGCCTCGCTCGGCGGCGAGTACGAGGTGGTGCTCATCGCGCGCCACGACGGCACGATCGCGGCCGACGTGCGCCCGCTCGTGCGGCTCTCGGTGCAGGTCATCGCCGAGCAGAACGGCCGGCGCGAGAGCGGCACCGCGGGCGGCGGCGGGCGCACCGACTACTCGCACTTCACTGAGGAGGTGCTCGACAGCTACGCGCGCCAGGCGGTCTCGCAGGCGCTCGTCAACCTGGAGGCGCGCCCGGCGCCCGCCGGCACGATGACGGTGGTGCTGGGCCCCGGCTGGCCCGGCGTGCTGCTCCACGAGGCGGTGGGCCACGGGCTCGAAGGCGACTTCAACCGCAAGGGCAGCTCCGCGTTCTCCGGGCGCATCGGCGAGCGCGTCGCCGCGCCGGGGGTCACCGTGGTGGACGACGGCACGCTGCCGGGCCGGCGCGGCTCGCTCACCGTGGACGACGAGGGCACGCCGAGCGCGCGGAACGTCCTCATCGAGGACGGCATCCTGCGCGGCTACCTGCAGGACAGCCTGAACGCGCGCCTGATGAAGCTGCCGCTGACCGGAAACGCGAGGCGCGAGTCCTACGCGCACCTCACCATGCCACGCATGACGAACACGTACATGCTCGCCGGCAGCCACGATCCGGCCGAGATCATCCGCAGCGTGAAGAAGGGCCTCTATGCCACCAACTTCGGCGGCGGCCAGGTCGACATCACCAACGGCAAGTTCGTCTTCTCGGCGGCCGAGGCCTACCTCATCGAGGACGGAAAAGTGACGCATCCGGTCAAGGGCGCCACGCTCATCGGCAACGGCCCCGATGCCCTCACGCGCGTCACCATGATCGGCAACGACCTCGAGCTCGACACCGGCATCGGCACCTGCGGCAAGGAAGGCCAGAGCGTGCCCGTGGGCGTCGGCCAGCCCACGCTCCGCATCGACGGCCTCACCGTCGGCGGCACCGCCTAGCCTTATCCCGAAATCCGGGACAGGTGCAGATTTCGTGGACCGCCTAGCCGCCAACCAGACCGCGTTTCTCGAGAGCGCCGAGGCGCTCGCCGCGCGCATCCCGGACGGCGCGCTGGTCGCCATGCCGCCGGACTACTCGCTGCCCGCCATGGAAGTGGTGCGCTGCCTGATTCGCCGGAAGGCGAGCGGCCTGCGCCTGCTCGGCGTGCCGGTGCTCGGGATGTGCGCCGACCTCCTGATCGGCGCGGGCTGCGTCGCCGAGGTGGAGACGAGCGCCGTCTCGCTCGGCGAGGCGGGGCTCGCGCCGCGCTTCACCGAGGCGGTGGCCTCGGGCGCGATCAAGGTGAAGGACGCCACCTGCCCGGCGGTGCACACGGGCCTGCAGGCGACCGAGAAGGGCGTGCCGTTCATGCCGCTGGGCGGCATCATCGGCTCCTCGCTCGTCGAGCGAAGGAGCGACTGGACCATCGGGCGCGATCCGTTCACGGCCGATGAAATCCTCTACGTGAAGGCGATCGTCCCCGACGTCGCGCTTTTCCACGCGCGCTGGGCCGACGAGGCGGGCAACGTCTGGGTCGGCCGCCGGCGCGAGCTCGCCACCATCGCGCATGCCTCGCGCGCGACTTACGTCACCTACGAGGAGAAGCGCGCCGGCGACATGCTCGAGGACGAGATCCTCGCGCCCGGGCTCATTTCCTCCATCTACGTGAGCGCCGTCGCGCCGGCCGAGCGGGGCGCATGGCCCCTGGGCGTGGCGCAGGTGTACGGCATCGACGACGCGCATCTCATGCACTATGCGCGCGCGGCGAAGACGCGCGAAGGCTTCCGGCAGTACCTCGAGCAGTTCGTCCTGGGCTGAGCGCCGCCGTGGACTACCGCAAGGAGGAGCTCCTCGCCTGCGTGATCGCGCGGCTGATCGCCGAAGCGAGGCACGTCGCCGTGGGCGCCGCCTCGCCGATTCCCGCCACCGGCGCCTTCCTTCTGCGCGAGCAGAAGCCGGGCCTGCGGATCTCGCTCCTGCAGCGCCGCAAGGCCAATCCGTTCACCGAGGGCTCGCGCGAGCTCTTCGACCTTGCCGGCCAGGGGCGCATCGACGTCTTCTTCCTCGGCGGCGCGCAGATCGACGGCGAGGGCAGCGTGAATCTCGTCGCCGCCGAGGGGCGGCGCTTTCCGGGCTCCTTCGGCTCGGCGTTCATGTACGGCGCAGTGCGGAGCACGATCCTCTTCCGCGAGGAGCATTCGCGGCGCGTGTTCGTGCCGAAAGTGGAGTTCGTCTCGGCCACCGGCAACCCGGCGGCGCTTCTCACGGGCAAGGCGCTCTTCGGCTGGGACCGCGCGCGCCGGCGCTTCGTGCTTCGCTCGTACCATGACTGCGAAGGCGTGGACGAGGTGCGCCGCAACACCGGCTTCGAGTTCGATGTCGCTCCCGATGCCGGTTTCACGCCGGTGCCGTCGAAGGAAGACCTGGAGAGGCTGCGCGGCCCGGTGGCGAAGCAGATCGCGGCCGACTACCCCGAATTCGCGAAACGCGTCTGGCGCTAGACTAGCGCCATGGACACCCGAGCGTTCGACCGCGGCGCCGAGGACATGGGCAACTTGGTGCACCTCGAGCACTTCAACGTCCTGCACAACGACCAGCAGAAGGCGACCCTCTTCTACGTCGTCGGCCTCGGCGGCACGCGCGATCCGTACCTCATGGTGGGCCTGACCAACATGTGGGTGAACTTCGGCCGCACGCAGGCGCACCTGCCCAGCCCCCAGCACGGAGCCACCGTGCCGCAGGTGCTGCGCGGCACGATCGGGCTCGTCGTCCCCAGCCTTGCCGAGCTGGAAGAGCGCCTGGCGCGCATCGCGCCGGAGCTCGCCGGCACAAGATTCAGCTGGAAAAGGACGAAGGCCGGCATCGAAGCGACCTGTCCCTGGGGAAACCGCTTTCGGTGCCATGCGCCGGCGCCCGAGTTCGGGCCGACCGAGCTCGGCCTCCTGTACGTCGACTTCGACGTGCCGCCCGGTACCGCGCCCGGCATCGCGAGGTTCTACGGGGAAGTGATGAAGGCCATTGCGCGCACGGAGAAGTCGGACGCCGGGCCGCGCGCCGTGGTGAACGTCGGAAGGCACCAGCACCTCTACTTCACCGAGACCTCCAGGCCGCTGCCCGATTACGACAACCACCACATCCAGCTCTACATTGCCGACTTCTCCAGCCCGTACCGGTGGCTCCTCGAGCGCGACCTCATCAGCATGGAGACCGATGCGCACGAGTGGCGCCTGCAGTGGATCGTCGACCCGGCGGACGGCCGCCGGCTCTTCCAGATCGAGCACGAGGTGCGCAGCATGAAGCACCCCCTGTACAACCGGCCGCTCGTCAACCGCAACGTCCACGCCACCAACACCGCCTACGTGCCGAACGGCGACGCCTTCCGCGGCACTTATTGACCGGGTTCAGGGACAGACCCCTTTTCTGCTGAAATGGGGTCTGTCCCTAAATGCGCATCGCCATGACACAACAAGACATCGACCGGCGGGTCTACGAGCTCTACGACGAGTACTGCCACGGCGCCATCGACCGGCGCGAGTTCCTGGCGCGCTCGGCGGCGGTCTGCGCCGCGGGCCTTCTCATGGCGCAGGCGCTGATGCCGCGCTATGCGCGGGCGCAGACGATCTCGTTCACCGATCCGCGCATCAAGGCGACCTACGTCACCTATCCGTCGCCCGGCGGCAACTCGGGCACGATGCGCGGCTATCTCGTGCAGCCTTCGGGCGCAGGACCGTTTCCCGCGGTGCTCGTCATCCACGAGAACCGCGGCCTCAATCCCTACATCGAGGACGTCGCGCGGCGCGCGGCCGTAGCGGGCTTCCTCGCGCTGGCGCCCGACGGGCTCTTCCCGGCGGGCGGCTATCCGGGCAACGACGATGACGGCCGCTCGCTCCAGGCGAGCCTCGACCAGTCGAAGCTGCGCACCGACATGCTGAACAGCGCGCGGCACGTGAAGGCGCACGCGCTCTCGAGCGGCAAGCTCGGCGTGACCGGCTTCTGCTGGGGCGGCGGCACGACGAACTGGCTCGCCACCGTGCTCGGCGCCGACCTGCAAGCGGGGGCGCCTTTCTACGGCGCGGCCCCCGACGCCGCGAGCGTGCCGAACATCAAGGCGCCGCTCCTCGTCCACCTCGCCGAGGACGACCCGCGCATCAACGGCATGTATCCGGCCTTCCGGGAAGCGCTCGAAGCGGCCGACGTTCCTTACGAGGTGCATGTCTATCCGGGCACCCGGCACGGCTTCCACAACAACTCGACGCCGCGCTACAACGAGGCCGCCGCCGCGCTCGCCTGGGAGCGCACCGTGGCCCACTTCCGCAAGCACCTCGCCTGATGCTCGACCTCCTCATCCGCGGCGCCACCGTCTACGACGGCAGTGGCGCTCCGGGGCGAAAGGCTGATGTAGGGGTGGTGAACGGAAAAGTTTCATCCATTGAAAATTCATTAAAGGAAGAGTCGAGGCAAACCATCGACGCCGGCGGGCTTGCGCTGATGCCGGGCATCGTCGACCTGCACACGCACTACGACGCGCAGGTGACGTGGGACCCGACGCTTTCGCCCTCGCCGTCGCTCGGCGTGACGACGCTCGTCATGGGCAACTGCGGCTTCGGCATCGCGCCGTGCCCGGCGTCGAGCCGCGAGACGATGCTGCGCAACCTCTCGGTGGTGGAGGGCATGGACCTGGGCGCGCTGCTTGCCGGCACGCGCTGGGACTTCGAGTCCTTCGCCGAGTACCTCGACGCGCTCGAGCGCATCCGCCCGTACGCGAACGTCGCGGTGCTCGCCGGGCATTCCTGCATCCGCACCGCCGTCATGGGCGAGGAGGCCTCCTCGCGCAAGGTTCCTTCCGAGACGCAGCTCGCGGAAATGCGCGAGCAGGTGCGGGCGGCCCTCGACGCCGGCGCCATCGGCTTCGCCTCGTCCTTCTCGCCGAACCACAGCGGCTGGGGCGGCCGCCCGATGCCTTCGACGATCTGCGGCGACGCGGAGCTGCGGCTCCTGACCGATGTCCTGGGCGAGAAGGGCAAAGGGATCTTCGTGATCGCGGCCGGATCGCGCGCGACGCCCGAATACCTCGAGGAGATCTGCGCCGCGAACGGCCGGCCGGCGTTCATGGTGACGGTGAACACCATGTACAGCCGTGGCGCGCCGGGCCGCGCGATGGACCTCTTCGAGCGCTGCGCCGCCGCGCAGGCGCGCGGCCGGCAGGTGTGGATCCAGGAGAACTGCCAGCCGCTTTCCTTCGACTTCACGCTGCGCGAGCCCTACATCCTTTTCTCGCATGATGCGTTCGGACCCGTGAAGGCGGCGAAGCCGGACGAGCGGGGCCGGCACTATCAGGATCCGGAGTTCAGAACGCGATTCAGGCTAAACCTGCAGAACCCGGCTTCCGGCGTCCTCTTCCACGGCGACTGGTCGCAGATCGAGCAGGGCGGCGTGCCGGTCACCGAGCTCGCGCGGCGCGCCGGCAAGGATCCGCTCGACTACGTCTTCGACCTGCCGCTCGATCAGCCGCTCGTCGGCAAGCTCTACCAGAACGACGACGCCGGCGTCGCGCCGCTCCTCCGGCATCCGGCCGGCGTCATCGCGCTCTCGGACGCGGGCGCCCATCTCATCTACTTCTGCGATGCCGGCTTCGGCCTGCACTTCCTCGCGCACTGGGTGCGCGAGACGGGCACCTTCACGATGGAGGAGGGGGTGCGCCGCCTCACGAGCCACCCGGCGTCGCTCTACGGCATTCCCGGCCGAGGCCGCATTGCGCCCGGCGCCTGGGCCGATCTTCTCCTCTTCGACCCGGCAAAGGTCGGCGTCTCGCCGTTGCGGCGCGTAAAGGACATGCCCGCCGGTGGCGCCCGCATGATCCGCGAGCCCCTCGGCGTGGAAGGCGTCTGGGTGAACGGAACACGCATCGTCGAGCGAAACGCCCTCGTCCCGATGGCGGCGGGACCCGGCCAGGTCCTGCGGCGCTTCGACGCCTAGGCGGCCCTCGCGCGGGGGCGGATGTCCTCGGGCAAGGGCGCCTGCGGGAGGAAGCCGCCCGACTGGTGGGCCCAGAGCTTGGCGTAGTGCCCGCCGAGCGCGAGGAGCTCGTCGTGCGTGCCGCTCTCGGCCACCTTGCCCTCGTTCAGCACCACGAGCCGGTCCATGCGCGCGATGGTGGACAAGCGGTGCGCGATGGCGATCACCGTCTTGCCTTCCATGAGGTCGAGGAGCTGCTCCTGGATCGCGAGCTCGGCCTCGCTGTCGAGCGCCGAGGTGGCCTCGTCGAGGACGAGGATCGGCGCGTCCTTGAGGATGACGCGGGCGAGCGCGATGCGCTGGCGCTGGCCGCCCGAGAGCTTCACGCCCCGCTCGCCGACGTGCGCGGCGTAGCCCCGGTTGCCTTTCCAGTCGACCAGCTCGCGGATGAAGCCGTCGGCCTGCGCCTTCACGGCCGCGGCCATCACCTCCGCGTCCGTGGCCGAGGGGCGGCCATAGCGGATGTTGGCGGCGATCGAGCGGTGAAGGAGCGAGGTGTCCTGCGTCACCAGGCCGATCGCGGCGCGCAGGCTCTCCTGCGTGACCTGCGCGACGTCCTGGCCGTCGATGCGGATCGAGCCCTCCTCCGGGTCGAAGAACCGCAGGAGCAGGTTCACGAGGGTCGACTTGCCCGCGCCCGAGCGGCCGATGAGTCCGACGCGCTCGCCGGCTCGTATCGCCAGGGAGAGAGTGTCCAGGACCGGACGCGAATCGCGCCGGCCATAGCCGAAGGTCACGTTCTCGAAGACGATCTCGCCGCGCGAGACTTCGAGCGGCTGCGCGTTCGGCTTGTCGACGCTGGTATGCGGCACGGCGATGGTCTGCATGCCTTCCTGCACCACGCCGACGTTCTCGAAGATCGCCGTCACTTCCCAGCTCACCCAGCCGGCGGCGTTGGCGATCTGCCAGGCGAGCGGCAGCGCCGTCGCCACGGCCCCGGCGGAAAGCGCCCCCCCGGCCCAGAGCGAGATGCCGATCGCCGCCGTGCCGGCGAGGAGGAGCGCGTTCATGGCGGTGAGCCAGAACATGAAGCGCGTGATCATCCCCATGTGCGCCTGCATGGCGCCCTTGTGGCTCTCGATCGACTCGCGCACGTAGGCGTCCTCGTCGGCGAGGCGGGCGAAGAGCTTCACCGTGAGGATGTTGGTGTAGCTGTCCACCACGCGGGCCATGACGAGCGAGCGAAGCTCCGAGCTCTGGCGCCCGAGCTCGCGCAGCTTCGGCACGAAATGGCGCAGGAAGAGCGCGTAGGCGACGGCCCAGACGATCGTCGGCAGGCCGAGGCGCCAGTCGGAGAGCGCCATGAGCGTGACCGCCGCCACGCCGAGCGCGCCGATGTACCAGACGCCGCGGATGCTCGCCATGGTGCTCTCGCGCAGGGCGTGCGCGGTCTGCATCACGCGATTGGCGATGCGCCCGGCGAAGTCGTTCTGGAAGAAGGGCCAGCCCTGGCGCACCACGTGCCAGTGGCTCTGCCAGCGGATCAGCGTCGTCGCGCCCGGGATGAGCAGGCGATGGCGGATGGCGATGTCGGCGAGGATCGCCGCCGGGCGCACGACGAGCACGAGCGCCACCATGCCGGCGAGCACGGGCCACTCGGCGGCGAGCGCCGCCGGCCGGTCGGCCGCCTCCATGAGCGAGACGAGCCGCCCGATGAAGAGCGGGATCACCGTGTCGAGCAGCGCGACGCAAAGGCTCGCGGCGAACATGGCCGCGTACCATCCGCGCGTCTGTCGCACGAAGTGCCAGTAGAAGGCGAGAAGCCCCGAGGGCGGCGCCGCCGCTTCCGGACGGACGGCCGGCGGGCGGGCCGACGCGTCGGCCTGCGCTTGCAGAACGCTCAAGATTCCCTTGGACTGCTGCGGCTCGGGGCCGCTCTTTTTCCCCCGGCGCGAACGATACCGGCGCGCCGCCCGCGCTTCAATGACGCCCCGCGGCGACAGGCGCGCGGATTGCCACGAAGGTTGTGCTAACTTCCGGCATCAACCACCCCTCAGAAACCGGGTCGGCTGGTGCGAATCCTGGCTTCCACTTTTCCCGCGCGCCTGGCTGCCGCAGCCGGGTCGCGCCGCGGGCGCGCGCTTCTCGGGTCGGCCGCCGGCCTGCTCCTGCTGTACGCGATCGTCGGCTTCTTCGTCGTTCCGCCCCTCCTCGAGCAGAAGCTGGAGGAGAAGCTCTCCGAGGCGCTGCAGCGGCCGGTCTCGATCGAGGCGGTCCGCGTCAATCCGTTCGCCCCTTCGGTCACGCTGCAGGGGCTGGCGGTGCGCGAGCGGCAGGCCGACGCGACTTTCGCCGCCTTCGACGAGCTTTACGTCAACGTCGCGTGGACCTCGCTCCTTCGCTTCGCGCCGGTCCTCGACGAGATCCGGCTGGCGAAGCCAAGCCTCAGGCTCGTGCGCGAGGCCGACGGCCGCTACAACTTCCAGGACCTGCTCGAGCGTCCGCGTTCGCCGGCGGGTGACGGCGAAGAGGGCGGCGCGCCGCGCTTCGCGCTCTTCAACGTGCAGCTCGTCGACGGGCGCGTCGACTTCGACGACCGCGCCAAGGGCGAGCGCCACGAGCTCACCGAGCTTCGCCTCGGCATTCCGCACCTCTCCAGCCTGCCGGCCCACGCCGAGGTGAAAGTGAGCCCGGAGCTGTCGATGAAGCTGAACGGCGCTCCCTTCGCGCTGAGGGGCGAGGCGCTGCCATTCGACCCGGCGCGACCGACACGCCTCTCGCTCGACGTGGAGGGCTTCGACCTCACGCGCATCGTGTCCTACCTTCCGTCCCAGCCGCGGGCAAAGCTCGCTTCCGCGCTGCTCGACACGCGGCTGACCGTCGCCTTCGAGCAGGCGGCGTCGGGCCCGCGGCTCGTGCTCGGCGGCGCTGCGGCGCTCCGCGATCTCGCGCTCCGCGACGGGAAGGAGCGCCCGGTGATCGGCTGGCGGCGCCTCGACGTCGAGCTCGACGAGGTGGAGCCGCTCGCGCGGCGCGTCCATCTGAAGCGCATCGCGCTCGAGGGCGCTGAGCTTCACGTGCGCCGCGACGGCGGCGGCGCGCTCAACCTGGCCGAGCTCGGGCCCGCGCCCGCCGCCGCGCCGAACGATGCGGCCGCCGGGGCGGCGGACGGCCCGAACGTCCTGCTGACCGTGGACCGCGTCGCGCTCGCCGTCGAGAAGCTCCGCTTTACCGACGAGACCACGGCACCGGCATTCGACGTCGCCTTCGAGCAGGCGCGGCTCGAAGGCAGCGGCCTCAGCACCGAGGCGGACCGGCGTTCCGAGTGGACGTTGCAGGCGCGGAGCGACGCCGGAGAGGCGATCAAGGCCGCTGTCGGCGCGACGGTGCAGCCGCTTGCGGCCGGGGGGCGCATCGAGCTCGCCGGCGTGCGGCTTCCGCGCTACCAGCCCTATGTCGCGGCAGGCGCCGATCTCGTCCTCGAGGACGGAACGGCCGACCTCGCGCTCGGCTTCCAGTGGTCCCCGCAGCAACTGAAGCTGGACGACATCGCACTCGCTTTACTCGACGCGAGGGCGCGCGTCGCGAGCGAGAAGACAGCCTTCCTGCGTCTCGGGAAGCTGGAGGCGAAGGGCGCGAGCTTCGACCTGGCGGCGCGCCGGATCGGGCTTGGCGAGCTCGACCTTCGCGATGTGGCCGCGAGGCTGCACCGCGGCGAGGACGGCATCCTGAACGTGGCGCGCATCGCCCGACCCACGCGATCCGGCGCTTCGCCTGCAAGAGACGCGGCAAGCGCGAAGCCCTGGACGGTCGACCTCGCCCGAGCGTCCCTCGAAGGGTCGCTCGGCTTCGAGGACCGGGCGAACGGCGCGCCGGTGAAGGTCCATGTGGCGCCGATCGCGCTCGCTGCGCAAGGGCTTTCGACGGCGCCCGGGCAGCCCGGGAAGGTCAGCCTGCGCGCCACCGTCGACAAGACCGGGACGCTCGCCGCCAGCGGGCCGCTCCAGCTCGAGCCGCTCTCGGCGCGTCTCGCGCTGGAGGTGAGCCGCCTCGCGCTGGCGCCGGCACAGCCCTACATCGACCACGCGCTCCATCTCGCCGTCACGGCGGGCACGCTGTCGGCCAAGGGGGCGCTTTCGCTCGACAAGGCGCAGGCAAAGCCGCTCGGCGTTGCGTACCGGGGCAGCGTCGGCATCGCCGACTTCGCCTCGGTCGACAAGCGCTCGACGCAGGACCTCCTCAAGTGGCGCTCGCTCGCCTTCACCGGCGTCGACTTCGACCTGGCGGCAGCGAAGCTCTCGCTCGGCGAGGTCGCGCTCGCGGACTACTACGCGCGCATCATCGTTTCCGCGGAGGGGCGGCTGAATCTCCAGGATCTCGTCGTGCGGCCCGAAGAGGAGGTGGCCGCAACGGCGCCCGCGACCACGGCGGCGGCGCCCGTGCAAAGCGGCACCCCGGAGCCGCGGCTTCGCATGCGCATCGGCAAGGTCGCGCTGAAAGGCGGCAACGTCAACTTCAGCGACTTCTACATCCGGCCGAACTACTCGGCGAACCTGACCGGCGTCGGCGGCAGCGTCACGGAGATGAACCCGGAGAGGGCGGGCGACGTGGACATCCGGGGGCGGATCGACAACGCCGCGCCGGTCGAGATCACCGGGAGAATCAATCCGCTGGCCGGCAACCTCTTCCTCGACATGAAGGCGAGCGCCCGCGACATCGAGCTTGCGCCGCTCTCGCCGTACTCGGTGAAGTACGCCGGCTACGGCATCGAGCGCGGCAAGCTTTCGCTCAGCGTCGCCTACCACATCGAGGACCGCAAGCTCGATGCGCAGAACCAGGTTTACCTCGACCAGCTGACGTTCGGCGATCCGGTGGAGAGCCCCACGGCCACCAAGCTGCCGGTGACGCTGGCGGTGGCGCTCCTCAAGGACCGCAACGGCGTGATCGACATCAATCTCCCGGTCTCCGGCTCGCTCGACGACCCGGAGTTCAGCGTCTTCGGGGTCATCGTGCGCGTGATCGGCAACCTGCTCGTCAAGGCGGCCACGGCGCCCTTCGCGCTGCTCGGCTCCCTGCTGGGCGGCGGCGAGGAGCTCTCGTACCTGGAGTTCGCGCCGGGCTCGGCGGCGCTCGAGGGCGCCGAGCCGCCGAAGCTCGGCGCCCTGGCGAAGGCGCTGGCGGAGCGCCCGGGGCTCAAGCTCGAGGTGACCGGCCGGGCGGCGCCCGAGGAGGACCGCGAAGGCCTCCGGCGCGCCGCGCTTCACGCAGCGGTGAGAGCGCAGAAGTTCAACGACCTGCGCCGCGCGGGGAAGGCGCCGGCTTCGGCCGACGAGGTCGTCGTCGAGCCGGCGGAGTACGAGAAGTACCTGCGCGCCGCCTATGCCGAGGCGAAGCTCGACAAGCCGCGCAACGCCCTCGGGCTGCCGAAGACCTTGCCCGCCGAGGAAATGGAGGCGCTCCTGCTCGCGAACGCGCAGGTCGGCGAGGACGAGCTGCGCCTGCTCGCCAACGCCCGCGCGCAGGCCGCCAAGGAGTGGCTGGTCGAGAAGGGCAAGATCGCCGCCGACCGCGTCTTCATCATCGCGCCGAGGCTGAGCGCCGACGGCATCAAGGACAAGGGCCGGCCGACGCGCGTGGATTTCTCGCTGAAGTAGCCAACTGCAGGAGTTTCGTTGCAAGCCCGACCCGCATTCGCCATCGACGTTGCCGCCGTGGTGGACGACCGCCCGGCGGAAGGTGTTTTCCGGGTGCGCCGCGAGGCGTTCACGAGCCCCGAGATCTTCGACCTGGAGCTCGCCCACATCTTCGAGTCGACCTGGGTCTTCATCGGCCTCGAGAGCCAGGTTCGCCATCCGCACGACTTCGTCACCACGTACATCGGGCGCCAGCCCGTCGTGCTCTCGCGCGCGGCGGATGGGAGCCTGCACTGCTTCCTCAACTCCTGCCGGCACCGCGGTGCCATGGTCTGCCCGACGCGCGCGGGCAACAAGAAGATGCACGTGTGCCGCTACCACGGCTGGTCCTACGACAGCGCCGGCAGGAGCCTCGCAGTGGCGCACATCAAGGACGGGCAATACCGGCCGGAATTCCAGTGCGCCGAGCACCACCTCGAGCCGGTGGCGCGGCTTTCGAGCTACCGCGGGTTCGTCTTCGCGAGCCTCTCGACGGACGTGCCGCCGCTCGAGGAGCACCTGGGCGGCGCTGCGCGGCTCCTCGACCTCGTGGTCGACCAGGGGCCGCAGGGGCTCGAGTACGTGCCGGGCGAAGTGCGCTACACCTTCGCCGCGAACTGGAAGTTCCAGTTCGAGAACGGCCTCGACTTCTACCACTTCGCCACCACGCACGCGGGCTACGTGGAAGTGCTGAACCACCGCGTGGCCACCGGCCAGATGCCGCAGCCGCGCACCTACGAGGACGAGGCGACGCCGGAGGGCGTGGGGAGCTACACGTTCCCCTACGGCCACGCCGTCATGTACGCCATCCGCAAGCAGGGCCGGGTGCATGTGCGGCCGATCGCCGAGGACCCGGCCGTGCGCGAAGAGGTGCGCTCCCGCGTGGGCGCAGATGCCTTCAAATGGATGCTCCGCCAGCGCAACCTCACCATCTTCCCGAACCTGCAGGTGGTGGACATCAGCTCGCTGCAGCTTCGCGTCTGGCGACCGCTCGCGCCGGACCTCACCGAGATCGAGTCGCACTGCCTCGCGCCGGTCGGCGAAAGCGCCCGGGCGCGCGAGATGCGCATCCGGCACTACGAGGACTTCTTCAACCCGACGGGCCTGGGCAGCTCCGACGACAACGTGATGTACGAGCTCTGCCAGGCGGGCTACGAGGCGCGCTCCGCCGGCGCCACGCAGGGCTACGAGCGCGGCATGGCGCCCGCGCGCCCGGACGATCCCTATTCGCGCGAGCTGAAGATCCAGCCCGACGGCTGGGCCTACGGCCCGGTCACCTTCGGCGACGAGACGTGCCTCCAGGCCGGCTGGCGCGAGTGGAAGCGGCTCCTGCTGAAAGGACTTTCGAGGGCGTCGCGATGAACGAAGCCGAAGCGACCTTCATCGCCGCGCGCCACCTCGCGCGCGAGGGCGCGCTCCTCGATCGCCTCGACTGGGACGCCTGGCTCGAGCTCTACCGCGAGGACGCGGTCTACTGGGTGCCGGGCTGGATCGACGAGGACACGCAGACGAGCGACGTGCGCACGCAGGTCTCGCTCATCTACCACACGCGGCGCGACGAGCTCCTCGACCGCATCATCCGCATCCGCTCGCGCAAGTCCGTCACCGCCATGCCGCTTCCGCGCACCACGCACAGCGCGAGCAACGTGCTCGTCGAGTCCTTCGCTCCCGGCCGCATCGCCGCGACCGCCGCCTTCGTCGTCCACGAGCATCATCCCCGCCATCGCCGCTCGAGCACGCTCTTCGGCCGCTACGACTTCGAGATCGTCGAGGAGGGCAGCGCCTGGCGCTACGCGCGGAAGAAGATCGTCCTCATGAACGACCTGATCCCGACGATCGTGGACTTCTACAACATCTGATGGGCGCGCCGGCCTCTACCGGGAGGCCGGAAGGGAAGCGAACACGCCGTCGCCGGACAGCTTCGTCGTGAAGCCCGAACGCCGCAGCCGCCGTGCCACTTCGTTGGGAACATCGCGCCCCGTGGTCAGCTTGTTGGGCGTGCCCGTGTAGTGGAACATCACGCCCCTGCGCTTCAGCACCCTCGCGAGCTGGTCGTAGAACGCCTGCGAGTAGAGCTCCCCGGCGATGCCGAAGCGCGGCGGGTCGTGGAGGATCGCGTCGAAAGAAGCGTCCGGCAGGCCGCGGATTTCCGTGGCGATGTCGCCCTGCGTGAGCGTCAGCGCGCCGCCCGCGGTGCCCTCTTGATCCGGCGGCGACCACGGATTCAGGCTGCGAAGCCACAGGACGTCGGCGCTCTTCTCATAGGAGTGCACCTCCCTTGCCCCGCCTTGCAGGCACCAGGCGGCGAAGTAGCCGAGGCCGCCGCAGGTATCGAGGATCACCTTGCCGCGCGGCTGGATCAACGCCACCTTGTGCTGCGCATCGGCGTAGGGCGAGACCTGCGCCGTGGGCAGCATCTTGATGCCGTCGATCTCGAACGTCGGCGGGCCCCATTCGGTCGGCACCAGCTTCACGAGCGAGGTCGTGAAGCTTGCCGCCGGCTCGAAACGCTCGCCGGTCCAGTAGTAGACCGTCCTTTCCTTGCAGGCATCCAAGTACGGATAGCGGGTGCCCTGCCAGCGCCATCCGTCGGCCTGGATGTCGACGGTGGTCCGCGAGCGCTCGAGGTCCAGGGAGCACTCGAGCGTCGATACGCCGGCGTCGGCCGCCGCGCGGAGCGCATCGTGGACTTTCCGGGTCAGCAGCGGCCCGCTCATGGCCGCAACTTATACTTCATCTCCTGGACGTGAAACCCGTTCCCTTCAAACTACAGGTTCCGGATACCGCGCTCGCCGACCTGCGCGAGCGCCTTGCGCGCACCCGCTGGCCCGACGAGCCGCCGCTCGAGCCCTGGTCCACCGGCACGAGCCTCTCGTACCTCAAGGACGTTGTCTCCTACTGGAAGACTGGTTTCAATTGGAGGTATTGGGAAGAGAAGCTCAATTCCTTCCCGCAGTACAAGGTCCGCCTGGGCGGCATCGACCTGCACTTCATCCACGCGCCGTCGAAGAAGCCGGACGCGATGCCGCTGCTCCTCTCGCACGGCTGGCCGGGCTCGGTCTTCGAGTTCCACAAGCTGATCCCGCTCCTCACCGAGCACTTCACCGTCGTCGCGCCATCGCTCCCCGGCTACACGCTTTCCTTCACGCCGGGACAGAAGCGCTTCGGCGTCGTCGAGATCGCCGATCTCTTCGCCGAGCTGATGACCGATGTCCTCGGCTACAGGCGCTTCGGCGCGCAGGGCGGCGACTGGGGCGCCTTCGTCGCCTCCATCCTCGGCTGGAAGTACCCCGAGCGCCTCACCGGCATCCACCTCAACCTCCTCGCCGTGCGCCGCGACCCGAAAGAGCCGGCCGAGAGCGAAGAAGAGAAGCGCTACCTCAAGGAGCTCGCGCACTTCCTCAGGGAAGAAACCGGCTACCAGTGGATCCAGGGCACCAAGCCCCAGACCCTCGCCTACGGCCTCACCGATTCGCCGACCGGCCTCGCCGCGTGGATCGTCGAGAAGTTCCGCACCTGGACCGACTGCGGCACCGATGCGAGCGCCAATCCCGAGAACGCCGTCAGCCGCGACGAGATGCTCGCCAACATCTCGCTCTACTGGTTCACCGGCGCCATCGGCTCATCGTTCTGGCCCTACCACGCGCGTCACCACAGCCCCTGGCCCATCCCGCCCGGCACCACCGTCGACGTCCCCGTCGCCTACGCCGCCTTCCCCCGCGAGATCCTCCGTCCCCCTCGCTCCCTCGCCGCGCGCACCTACACCAACATCGTCCGCTGGACCGACATGCCCAAGGGCGGCCACTTCGCCGCCCTTGAACATCCGGCGGCGCTTGCCACAGATGTAATCGGATTCTTCAGTAGAGACTCTAACGGACGAGGGTAGTACTCGCTCTCGTGCAAGTTGGCAACCCCCTCTCCTGAACTCTTTATGCATTGCGAGCAGCGAGCAGCGCAGCGGCGAGAGCGTCGGCTTCGTCCTTCATGTCAAACGCAATCTCGCGAATGCCCTTTTCTGAAACGCTGGCTGAGGCGCGTGTGACATTAAAAGCGGCGAGCGGTCCCGAATCGCCGAGGATTGCGACGCCGATACCGGTCATGCCGGGCACCAACAGGTCTCGGTTTACGCCAAACCCGAGCTCACGTGAGTGCTGCACCATTTGCTCGATTGCCGCGCGCCGCTGGGGGCCGGCGGTCTGCATCTGTGCCAATCCATAGCGAAGCGCCGCCGCTTGCTCACGACGGGGAAGGTGCAGAAGCATGGCGATGCCGCCAGCTGATCCGCACATCGGTCGCCGCATGCCGACTTCCATAGGCAGTGCACGAAGCTGGCTTGGCGCGTCCTCGCGAGCGATACAGACAAGATCAAAGCCGCTTCGGACGTAGAGGTACGCAGTACCCCTGCATCGCTTCACTAGTCGCTTGAGCGCTTCGATGCCCGGGATACGAAGGTCGAAGCTCGGATGGGCGGAAGCGGCGAGCTCAAGGG
>CAYWSG010000013.1:0-56715 GCA_964461055.1 uncultured Enterobacteriaceae bacterium
GCGCCGCGGAACTTGAACGCGCCCATGCGCTGCAGGTTCTCGCACTTGAAGAAGACGCGCGCCTGCGTGCGCGCGTCGATGGTGGCCGAAGTGAGCACCGGCGTGCGGTGCGCGCGGCCCGCGAGCCGCGCGTGCGCGGCGCGGATGTCGTCGAAGGTGACCATGAGGCCCCGGATTGTAGAATGCCGCGATGGAGTACTCGGGCTACCGCGAGCTGAAGATCCGCACAGTCGAGCCCGGGGTGCTCGAGATCGTGATGGGCGAGGAGGGCAAGCTCTCGGTCGCCACGGCGCGGGCACACGCCGAGATGGCGCGCGTCTGGGTCGACGTGGACCGCGACCCGCAGGCGCGCGTGGCCATCCTGCGCGGGGCAGGCAAGGGCTTCTCCGCGGGCGGCGACCTCGCGATGATCGAGCAGATGATCCAGGACTTCGCCGTGCGGGCGCGCGTCTGGCGCGAGGCGCGCGACCTCGTCTACAACATGCTGAACTGCTCCAAGGTGATCGTCTCGGCGATCCACGGCCCGGCGGTCGGCGCCGGCCTCGCCGCGGGCCTCATGGCCGACATCTCCATCGCGGCGCGCGACGCGCGCCTCATCGACGGGCATACGCGCCTCGGCGTGGCCGCGGGCGACCACGCCGCGATCGTCTGGCCGCTGCTCTGCGGGATGGCAAAGGCCAAGTACTACCTCCTCACCTGCGACGAGATGAGCGGGGCGGAAGCCGAGCGGCTCGGCCTCGTTTCGCTCGCCTGCGACGGCGCCGAGCTGCAGGCGAAGGCGCTCGAGGTCGCGCGCAAGATCGCCGCCGGCCCCCAGACGGCGATCCGCTGGACCAAGTACTCGCTCAACAACTGGCTGCGCATGGCCGGCCCGACCTTCGACGCCTCGCTTGCGCTCGAGATGCTCGGCTTCACGGGCGAGGAGGCGAAGGAGGGCGTCGCCTCGCACCGCGCGAAGCGCAAGCCCTCGTTCCCGCCGCCGCCCGAGGACTTCTAGTCGCCGCTCGGCGCGCTGAAGTCGAGCTCGTTGGGCGCGGTGACCACGGTGGTCTCCGCGCCGATGAGGCGCTCGAGCTCCTTCGCGAGCGCCGCCGGGTCCGCTCCCCCGCGCCCGAGCGACGAAAGCAGGGCCCGCACCGGCAGATCCACGAGCGTGGGCTGCGGGTGGTCGCGCAGGTGCGCCGCGCTCTGCACGGCCGGCACGATGCGGCTGCTCCGTATGCCGGCGAGCTCGTTCTCGAGTCCCTGCACGATGGCCGCCTGCGCTCGCGCGATTCCGGTGAGAAGCTCGGCGAGCTGCTGCGCTGAGATCTGGAGCATGCGTTCCTCCGTGGCGCGATGAGGTCGCGGCGTGGTCGATCGGTGCGCCGATGGTAGCATCCGCGCCCATGCTTTCCTGGAGGCGCCCGGAGAACCTCGGCGTGCGCGACGGGCGGCTCGCGCCACCAAGGCGCACGCCGAACTGCGTGTCCTCGCAGTGCGACCCCGCCGACACGGTGCACTACATCGCGCCCATCCGGTTCCACGGCCGCCTCGGGCAAGCGATGGACGCCGCGCGCCGCGCAGTGCGGGCCATGGAGCGCTCGACCATCGTGAGCGAAAAGGGCAATTACCTGTACGCCGAATACCGCAGCCGCCTGCTCGGCTACGTGGACGACGTCGAGTTGCTCTTTGACGAGGCCGCGGGCCTGTTCCACGTGCGCTCGGCCTCGCGCCTGGGGCGGCGGGACTTCGGCGTGAACCGCGCCCGCGTCGAGCGCCTGCGCGCGCTAATCAAGGAAGAGGGCGGCGCCTAAAGGCCGAAGAGGTCGCGGGGATAGGGCTGAACGCCCGATGGCAGGGTGCGCGGCGGCTGCCGGCGCAGCTCCTCGCCGCTTTCGCCCTCGCGCGCGAAGCGGCCCGCGTGCTCGACGTTCTTCTCGATTTCCCGGAGGTACAGGTTCTCGCCGCCGAAGTGCACCGCCGCGTACTCGTACGCGCGCGCGAGCTGCACCTCGAGGCGCCGGCGCGCGCCCTGGTAGAAGCCGGGCGTGCGCTGCACGAGATCGCGGCCCGAGGCGAACTGCGGCAGGGTGCGGCGCACCGCGAGCCGGCGGCCGGCAAGCCCGCCGAGCACGAATTCCGGGTAGAGCCGGTCGCGGCATTTCTCGAGGTAGCAGCGGTCGGACATCTGCGCGAGGATGTCGGCGGTGCCGAGCATGTGGCCGACGCGGCGCAGCAGCGGGTCGGCGACGCGGATCGTCTCCGCGGGGCGCTCGTAGCCGGTGTAGTGCACGAGCGCCGAGGCGGCGCGCGCGAGGTGGCCGAGGCCGAGCGAGCCGACGTAGCGGCGCAGGAACGCGGCGCTGCGGGACACGTGCGTGAGCGTGTACTCGGCGCCGTAGCGGTGGCGCCGGTCCTGCCGGCGCCGCAGGTAGCCGAAATCGTGGAAGAGCGCCGCGACGACCCCAACGGCGAAAACGTCCGCCGGCAGCGGCGGATCCCCGCGGCGGCGGCTTCGCGCGTAGCCGTCCATCAGGCGCGCCATCGCCAGCGTGACGTCGAGGACATGCTGGAGGTCGTGGTACTCGGTCTCGCAGGGGTGGTAGTCGGGATGCGCTCCGCGGTAGAGGGCCGCGACGTCGGCAAAGGCCCGCTCGAGCACGAGCTTCGACCCCCCGGAGTAGAGGCCTTCGAAGATGCGCGCCACCTCGCCCCTGACGGCGTCGGGGTCGGTGGTCCGGATCGAGTTCGAGACGTCGTAGTCGCTGCGACGCATGCCAAGGGGATCCCGGGGGCTATCCGCACGGGGAGTATAGGGATACGATGTGTGCCAGGGCGAGAGACGGAGATGACCTTTTTCACGATCGGTGGCATCCACGGCCCGAAAGACGTTGTCAGGAGCCTGCCAGGCGTGAGCGACTTTCCGCCGCTCGACGCCGAGAAGCAGGGAATCCGCGTGCGCCTGCACGAGCTCGAGCTCGAGCACCACGACCTCGACGACATCATCTCGCGCCTGTCGCGCGATCCGGCGCAGGACCAGCTGCAGCTGCGCCGCCTCAAGAAGCGCAAGCTCGTCCTCAAGGACCAGATCGCCCGGCTGCGGGCGAAGCTCATTCCCGACATCATCGCGTGAGGCGGTCTCGCGGTAGCGCCGCGGCCGCATCCGGAGCGCCGCTTTGATCGCGTTGATCCAGCGCGTCGCTTCGGCGAGCGTCGTCGTGGGCGACGAAACCGTCGGCGCCATCGGGCCCGGCATCCTCGCGCTCGTGGGCGTCGAGCGCGGCGACGGCGAGGCCGAGGCCGCGCGACTCGCCGAGCGCGTGGCGACCTATCGCATCTTCTCCGACGAGGCGGGGCGGATGAACCGCTCGCTCCTCGACACCGGCGGCAGCCTTCTCGCCGTCTCCCAGTTCACGCTGGTGGCCGACACCGCGAGCGGCACGCGACCGGGTTTCTCGCGGGGTGCTTCGCCCGAGGACGGCCTGAAAGGCTTCGAGCGCTTCGTCGACTTCGTGAAGGCCAAGGGCATCGCAACCGCCACCGGGCGCTTCGGCGCGCACATGAAGGTCAGCCTCGTGAACGACGGGCCGGTGACTTTCTGGCTGCAGGTGCCGCCGCGAACGTCCTAAAGTCGGCCGGCGCCACGACCTCGAGCATCTCGATGTCCTTCGAGTGGCCGAGCTCGCGGTGGCGAATGTTGGGCGGCTGGTAGAAGCAGCTGCCGGCCTTCATCAGCACCTCGCCCACGCCCTCGTACTCGAAGCGCACCCACCCTTTCAGCACGTAGACGAATTGCGCCTTGCAGGCGTGCCGGTGCCATTCGCCGTGCGGCGCCTTTCCCGGGCGCGCACGGATGACGTGCGCGACGATCCTCCCGCGGGTCGCCCGTGCGATGCCGAGGTCGCGGTACTCGAAGTAATTGCGTAGGCCGCGCTTCTCGAATCGGCCGTCGGCGCGGTGGGTGACGTGAAATGCTCCGGAACCTCTACGTGAAGCGCTCTTCTTCATCGCGGCGAATCCGTCCAAGGAGGGGCGAAATTCTAGGGTAAGCTTCCCGGCCATGTTCGAGCAGTTCATCGGCACGAAGCCCGTGGAGGAGCGGCATCGGTTCGATGCCGGCGCGCTCGAGGCCTACCTGAAGCCGCACGTCGAGGGCCTGCGCGGCCCGCTGCAGGTCGAGCAGTTCAAGGGCGGCCAGTCGAACCCCACCTACCGGCTGAGCGCCGCCGACGGGCGGCGCTTCGTGCTGCGGCGAAAGCCGCCCGGCAGGCTGCTTCCTTCCGCGCACGCCGTCGACCGCGAGTTCAGGGTGATTCGCGCGCTGCATGCAAGCGGCTTTCCGGTCGCGCGCCCGTACGTGCTCTGCGAGGACGAAGCGGTGATCGGCACCGCGTTCTACGTCATGGACTTCGTCGACGGGCGCGTGCTCTGGGACCAGTCGCTGCCGGGGATGTCGAAGGCCGAGCGCTTCGCGATCTGGGACGAGCTGAACCGCGTGATCGCCTGGCTGCACAGCATCGATTACCAGGCCGTCGGCCTCGGCGATTTCGGCAAGCCCGGGAACTACGTTGCGCGGCAGGTCGCGCGCTGGAGCAAGCAGTACCAGGCCTCGGAGACGCAGAAGATCGAGGCGATGGACAACCTCATCGCCTGGCTGCCCCGCAACATCCCGGCTGGCGACGAGACCTCCGTTGTGCATGGCGACTACCGCCTCGACAACGTCATCTTCCATCCGGCCGAGCCCCGCATCCTCGCCGTGCTCGACTGGGAGCTCTCCACGCTCGGCCATCCGCTCGCCGACTTCTCCTATCACTGCATGAGCTGGCACATCCCGCCGGGGCAGTTCCGCGGCATCGGCGGGCTGGACCTCGAGGCGCTCGGCATTCCCTCCGAGCGCCAGTACATCGAGCTCTATTGCAGGAGGACCGGGCGCGAGGGCATCGATCCCTCGACCTGGGACTACTTCATGGCCTACAACCTCTTTCGCATCACCGCGATCCTGCAGGGCATCGCCAAGCGCGTGCTCGATGGCACGGCGGCGAGCACGCACGCGGCCGAGGCCGGCTCGCGCGCGCCGCTGCTCGCCGAGCTCGGCTGGAAGCAGGTGGAGAAAATTCTGAGGAGAGCCGCGTGAACTTCGACTACACGCCCAAGGTGCAGGAGCTGCGCGAGAAGCTGATGGCCTTCATGGCCGAGCACATCTACCCCAACGAGCACAAGTGGCACGCGCACGTGAGGAGCGAGAAGCGCTGGGAGGTCGTGCCGATCATCGAGGAGCTCAAGCCCAGGGCGCGCGCCGCGGGCCTGTGGAACCTGTGGCGGCCGAAGACCCACGGCGGCACGCTCACCAACCTCGAGTACGCGCCGCTTTGCGAGATCATGGGCCGCGTCTCCTGGGCGCCGGAGGTGTTCAACTGCTCCGCGCCCGACACCGGCAACATGGAGACCATCCTCAGGTACGGCACGCCCGAGCAGATCCGGCAATGGGCCGAGCCGCTCCTCGAAGGGAAGATCCGCTCGGCGTTCCTCATGACCGAGCCCCACGTCGCCTCGTCGGACGCCACCAACATCCAGACGCGCATCGAGCGAAAGGGCGACGAGTACGTGATCAACGGCGTCAAGTGGTGGTCGAGCGGCGCGGGCGATCCCCGCTGCAAGATCTACATCGTCATGGGCAAGACCGACCCGGACAACGCCTCGAAGCACAACCAGCAATCCATGATCCTCGTTCCGGCCGACACGCCCGGCATCAAGGTGCTGCGCCACCTGCCGGTGTTCGGCTACGACGATGCGCCGCACGGGCACATGGAAATCGCCCTTCAGGACGTGCGCGTGCCGGTCTCCAACATCCTGCTCGGCGAGGGACGCGGCTTCGAGATCGCGCAGGGGCGCCTCGGGCCCGGGCGCATCCACCACTGCATGCGCCTCATCGGCCAGGCCGAGCGCGCGCTGGAGAAGATGTGCAAGCGTGCGAGCGAGCGCGTCGCCTTCGGGCGGCCGGTGGCCGATCAGGGCGTGACGCGCGAGCGCATCGCCGAGTCGCGCATCCTCATCGATGCCGCGCGCTACATGGTGCTGAACGCGGCCTGGAAGATGGACACGGTGGGCAACAAGGTGGCGAAGAAGGAGATCGCCATGATCAAGGTCTTCGCGCCCAACGTCGCCTGCAAGGTGATCGACTGGGCCATGCAGGTCCACGGCGGCGGCGGCGTCTCGGACGACTTCGGCCTCGCCGAGGCGTACGCGCATGCGCGCACGCTCCGCTTCGCCGACGGCCCGGACGAGGTGCACCGCAACCAGATCGCCAAGATTGAGCTCGGCGAGCAGACCACCATCGCCGACGCTCTTGCGAAAGCGAAGAGCAGGTAAACGGAGACTTGGCAGGTGGACCTGAAGGGCAAGGTCGCCGTCATCACCGGCGCCGCGAGCGGCATCGGCCGCGGCGCCGCGCTGCGCTTCCGGCGGGAAGGGTGCGAAGGGCTCGTCCTGGGGGACCTTGCCGACAAGCCCCTTCAGGAAGTTGCCCGGGAAGTCGACGGCGTCGCGGTCCGCTGCGATGTCTCAAGGGAAGCCGACGTCAAGGCGCTGGTGGCCGAAGCGGAGAAGCGCTATGGCCGCGTGGACGTGTACTTCTCCAACGCCGGCGTCATCCAGCGCGGCGGCATCGAGTCGCCGGACGAGGAGTGGGAGCGCAATTGGAAGATCCACGTCATGGCGCACGTCTACGGCGCCCGGGCCGTGGTCGACGGGATGCTCTCGCGCGGCGGCGGCTACTTCCTCGTCACGGCCTCGGCGGCCGGGCTCCTCAACATCGTGGAATCGGCGACGTATGGCGTCACCAAGCATGCGGCCGTCGCCTTCGCCGAGTGGCTCGCGATCGCCTACGGCCGCCGCGGCCTGAAGGTCTCGTGCCTCTGCCCGCAGGCGGTCCTCACCGGGATGTACAAGGGCGACGGCGGCTCCGCCGGCGTCGACGGCGCGCTCACCGTGGACCAGGCTTTGGACGAGGTCGTCAGGACCATGGCCGCCGAAAAGTTTCTTATCCTGCCGCACCCGACGGTGCTCGACTACCTGCGGCACAAGACCGCGGACTACGACCGCTGGCTAGGCGGGATGCAGAAGCTCTTCCTCAAGCACGGCGGCGGCGCGCGCTAGCTCGGCCTCGGTATTCAGGAAGTCCGGGCAGAGCCGCAAATGGCGCCCGCGGGCGTCGGTTGCCACGCCTTTTCGCCGAAGCGCATCCGCAAGCGTCTTTGCCCGGTCGTCTTCGATGGTGAGGAAGGCGCCGTAGCCCTCGCCCGTCCCCATGGCCTCGATCCCCTTCGCAGCGAGGAGCGAAGAAAGCGAAGCCTTCATGGCAAGGCCGTGCTTGCGGATCGCCTCGACGCCGAGCTCGAGCGTGAGCTCGAGGCCGGCGAGGGCCTGCACGGGCGCGAGGACGGGCGGGGTGGATTCGAGCCAGGCGTCGCCGCCCGGGGCGAACCGCGGCGGCTCGGGGCGCTCGTAGGCGAAGACGTCCTCTTTCGCGAACCAGCCGGTGTCGAGGGTGATGCGCCCATGGTGGCGCGGGTGGACGTAGAGCCAGCACGCCCCCGGGCCGCCGCGCAGGTACTTGTAGGAGCCGCCCACCGCAAAGTCCGCGTCGAGCGCCTGCAGGTCGAGCGGCAGCACACCCGCGTGGTGGTAGACATCGAGGAGCACGAGCGCACGCGCTGCATGCGCCTTTCGGATGAGGCCTTCCAGGTCCTCGAAGACCCGCCCGTTGCGAAACGCGACCGTCGACAGCACCACGAGATCGCAAGGCTCGAACCGGAAAGCGTCGAAGGGCAGCGTCCCGAGCGTGAGCCGGCCCTGCTGCCGGTAGACGCGCAGGATGAAGTCAAGCGAGTCGAACTCGGCGTCCGTGGTGAGCACGCGCGGCGTGGAGGCGAAGCTGTTCAGCACCGCGCGCAGGCCCTGGCCGGCGCTCGTTTTCGGAACGACGCAATCGGCGCTTGGTGCATGGACCAGCTTTGCCACCAGCTCCCGGAAGCGCTGGCGGGCGGAAAGCCAGTGCTCCCAGGCGCCGTCCATGTGCGCGTACCAGGCATCCAGCGCCGCGCGCATGTCGTCGGCCATGCGGTCGGGCGGCCGGCCGAGCGAGTGGTTGGCGAGGTAGATTTCGTCCCGCGCGAGGGCTCGGGAAAAGCGCGGGCGGACGCTCGCCTTCAAGAATTCTTCATTCAATTTCGGTGCGCACGGCGATGAGCTCGGGGAAGAGCACGGTGTCCAGCGTCTTGCGGAGGAAGGGCACGCCCGACGAGCCGCCGGTGCCGCGGCGAAAGCCGATCACGCGCTCGACCGTCTTCACGTGGCGGAAGCGCCAGAGCTGGAAGTTCTCCTCGACGTCGACGAGCTTCTCGCACATGTCGTACTCCGCCCACCAGGCCTTCGTGTCCTCGTAGATGGACTTGAAGACCTTCACCACGTCCGGGTGGGCCTCGTAGCGCCGGGTCCAGTCGCGCTCGACGCGCGCCGCCGGCACCGGCATGCCGCGGCGGGCAAGGTAGCGAAGGAACTCGTCGTACAGGCTCGGGGTGCGCAGCAGGCCCTCGAGGAAGCCCTTGATCGAGGCGTCGAAGGCGTGCAGCGCCACCCGGTCGGCGTTCTTGTTGCCGAGCAGGAACTCGATGGCGCGGAACTGGAATGACTGCAGCCCGGAGGCCGGGCCGAGCGCGTCGCGGAACTGCAGGTACTCCGACGGCGTGAGCGTTTCGAGCACCGACCATTGCTCGAAGAGCTGGCGCTGGATCTGCTTCACCCGGGCGAGGATCTTGAAGCAGGGCTCGAGGCTGTCGGCCCGCACGTGGGCGATGGCCGCCTGAAGCTCGTGGATCATGAGCTTCATCCACAGCTCCGAGGTCTGGTGCTGGATGATGAACATCATCTCGTCGTGGTGCGACGAGCGCGGCTGCTGCGCCGAGAGCAGGACGCCGAGCTTCAGGTAGCCGCCGTAGGAGCTGTCGGCCCCCAGGTCCGTGATGATGCCGCCTTCCGCCTCTTTCCCCCGGTCCATGGCCGCGTCCTTTGTCATGGGAACCTATAATGCACCGGTCCTGGGGAAGGGTCCACCATGCTGAAGCTCTGCGGCTTCCACGTCAGCAACTACCACAACAAGGTGCGCATCGCGCTGCTCGAGAAGGGCATCGCGTTCGAGGAAGACGCGACCTGCCGTCCGTCGCAGAAGCCCGAGTTCCTCGCGCGCACGCCGCTCGGCAAGGTGCCATGGATCGAGCTCGAGGACGGCCGTCGGCTCGCCGAGTCCCACGTCATCTGCGAGTACCTCGAGGACGCCTACCCGGAGAGGCCGCTGCTGCCGCGCGATCCTTTCGAGCGCGCGAAGGTGCGCGAGCTCATCGTCTTTCTCGAGCTGCACCTCGAGCTCGTGGCGCGGCGCCTCTACGGGCCGCTCTTCTTCGCCAAGCGACCGCTCACGGACGAAGAGAAGGGCTCGGTCCATGCGGACCTCGCGAAGGGCCTGCGCGGGCTCAAGGCGCTGGCGAAATTTTCGCCGTACCTCGCGGGCCCGGCACTTACGCTCGCCGACTGCGCCGCGTTCGTGCACCTGCCGCTCGTCTCGCTCGCCACCCGGCTCGCCTTCGGCCGCGACTATCTCGAGGACATGCCGCAGGTGAAGCCGTACCTGAAGATGCTCGCCGAGCGCCCGGCCTTCGCCCGGGTCAACGACGATCGCAAGGCCGCGCAGGGCGCGGCGAAGTGAGCTTTCAGGAGTACCTGCGCTTCACCGTGACGCTCGTCGCGGTGCTCGACCCGTTCTTCGCCGTGCCGATCTTCCTGATGCTCACGGCGACGAGCGGCCCGGACGCGCGCAGGCGGCTCATCCACGCGGTCACCATCGCGGTGTTCCTCATTCTCGCCGCGGCGGCGCTTTTCGGCGAGCCGCTCCTCAAGCTGATGGGGGCGAGCCTCCCGGCGTTCCGTGTCGGCGGCGGACTCGTGCTGCTCCTCATGGCGCTTGCCATGCTGAACGCGGAAGTGGGCAAGGTGCGGCAGAACCCGGCAGAAGCGGAGGAACTGCGCTCGGGTGATCTTTCGGGCGTCGTGCCCCTCGCCGTGCCACTGCTCGCCGGTCCGGGCGCCATCAGCACCACCATCATCGCCGCGCAGGCGGGCGGGGCGCTGCATACGGGCCTGCTCATCGCCTGCATCGCCTTCGTCTGCCTGCTGCTCTTCGCGATGCTTCGCCTCGCCGAGCCGATCGGCGCGCGCATGGGAACCACCGGGCTCAACATCGCGACGCGGCTCCTCGGCCTGCTGCTCGCCGCCATTTCCATCGAGATGATGGCCCAGGGGCTGCGGGAGCTGTTTCCCGGGCTGACTTGAGGCGGCGGCTTTTTCCGAGGGCGCGCCCGAGCGGGCGCTACAGCTTCTCGAGCCAGTCTGCCGCCGCCGGCCACAGCGTGTCGCGGAAGCGCTCGCGGAAATAGCCGAAATGGCCGATGCGCTCGACGCCCGCGTCCTCCGGGCGGATGGAAACGCGCTCCCGGGCCGCGTTGGGGAAGAGATCGAGCAAGGCGCGGCCGGCCGCCTCCGGCGCGTAGAAGCTGTCGTCGGTGATGTCGAGCAGGCGCAGCGGCGCTATGAAGCGCGCCGCCTGCGCTTCGGCTTTCGGGCCGAGCGCGCCGAGCAGATAGCGCGGATGACGGCACCAGTGTGCCCACTCGAGCGCGATGCCCGGCGGCAGGTTCTCGCCCTGGCGCAGCAGCGCTCCGGGAAAGTAGCCGCAGGCCCGCACGCCGACCGGGAGCAGCACATGCGTCAGGAACCAGATGCCGGCGCGGTCGATGCCCGGCCACAGACGCCAATAGCAGCTTTGCGAGGCGACCGCCAGCAACCCGCCGACGCGCTCGTTTCCCGGCATGATCGCCGTGGACGGGCCGCCGACGCTGTGGGCCACGATCAGGATCGGCCTTCGCGAGAGATTCCTTTCCGCAAAGCCGAGAATGGCCGGCGCGTCCAGCGTTCCCCAGTCCGAGATGCGCGCGGGCGAGCGCTTCAGGTCGGCGGGCGCCGAGCGTCCCACGCCCCGGTAGTCGAACGTGACGACGGTGAAGCCGCGCCAGGCGAGGTAGGCCGCGAAGGGCGCGTAGTACTCCTGGCGCACGCCGGCGGCGGCATGGATCTGCACCGCGCGGCCGTTCGGCGACGCAGGCCGGAAGAGCGTCGCGCCGAGCGCATAGCCGTCGAGCGCCGGGATGCTGAGCGCTTCCATGTCAGCGCCAGGCATGCCAGAGCATGAACGCCCCGCCGGCGAGGATCAGCGCCTCCATGGCGAGGACGTGCAGGCGGGCGCCCATGCGATGCACGAGCCACTTCGCCAGCGCGCTGCCCGGGATCGTGGCCGCGCCGATCGCAAGCCCGGTCAGCACGGCCGCGTCGTCCAGGAGCTCGAAGCGGCGAAAGAGGAGCGCCTTCGAAAGGTCGAACACGATGGTGGCGAGCGCGTCGGTGGCGAGCACCGTCGTCCCCGAGAGCCCGGCGCCGAGAAGCGTGGAGATGAGGATCATGCCGGTCCCGCTCGCGAAGCCGGAGGCGACGCCCCAGACCCCGGCTCCGACCGCGAGTCCCGGCGTGCCGAGCACCATGGCGCGCGCCTTGAGCACGCGCCGCGCCGGCACCGACGCGATGATGACGAGCGCGAGAAGGGTGCCCACGGCGCGCGCGTCGAGCACGCTGTAGAGCCAGGCGCCGAGGACGAGCAGCGGCAGCGATGCCGCGAGCACCGTGGCGAGGGCGCGCCGGTCGAGGCTGTCGCGGTAGAACCAGAAGCGCCCCGCGTTGATGATGACGCCCGCGACGGCGAGCACCGGCACGACTGCCTTCACGCCGATGAGCGGAACGAGCGCCGCAGTGAGGATCACGCCGGTACCGAAGCCGCCGACGCCCCCCACGACCGCCGCGGCGAGCGCAAGCGCCGCGACGGCGGCGAGCGTGGGCGCGTCGAGAAGCAAGCTAGGCGCCGGTGGGCACCGGGCGCGGGCGCCCTTCGCGGTCGATCGCCACGTAGGTGAGCGTCGCCTCGGTGACCTTCACGACCGTCGGATCGGACGGCCGGCGCTCGGCGTAGACCTCCACGGTGACGGTGATGGAGGTCCGGCCTACGCGCACGAGCTCGGCGTAGAAGGAAAGCACGTCGCCGATCTGCACGGGCTGCTTGAAGACGAACTCCTTCACCGCGACCGTGGCGACGCGCCCGCGGGCAATGCGCCCGGCGACGATGCCGCCCGCGATGTCGACCTGCGACATGATCCAGCCGCCGAAGATGTCGCCGTTCTGGTTGGCGTCGGCCGGCATCGGCACCACGCGCAGCGCCGGCACCTTCTCCGCGGGCAGCCGCTCGGCGCTCATCGCTTCTGCGAAAGGTAGTGCAGCGGCCCGCCGCGGAAGGGCGCGAACCCGGTGCCGAAGATGAGGCCGGCGTCGGCGAGGTCGGCGTCGGCCACCACGCCATCGGCCACGGCGGCCTGCGCCTCCAGGAGATACGGCTCGATCAGGCTTTCCACGAGGCGCTCGTCGTAGGCGTCGGCCTGGCCCTTGACGGGCTTGCCGTCGCGGTAGCGGTAGATGCCCTGGCCCGTTTTCCTGCCGAGGTGCCCGAGCGCGACCTTGTTGGCGAGGAACTGCGGGATGTCCTTCTCGCTCGCGTTTCTGGCGAGCGCCTTGCCGGCGGCGAGGCAGATGTCGAGGCCCACCGTGTCGGCAAGCTCCGCCGGCCCCATCGGCATGCCGAAGTCCTCCATGGCGCGATCGAGCGTCTCGGGCTTGACGCCCTCGTCCATCATGCGGAAGGCGTTCTGCAGGTAGGGGCCGAGCACGCGGTTCACGAGGAAGCCGGGCGCATCCTTGACCGGCAGCGGGAGCTTGTCGATCTGGCGGACGAAGGCCGCGGCGTTCTTCGCGAGCTCCGGGCGGGTTTTTCCGGAAGACACCACCTCGACCAGCTGCAGCTGCGGAACCGGGTTGAAGAAGTGGATGCCGACGAGGCGGGACGGATCCTTGAGCGCCGTCGCGATGTCCGCGAGCCTCAGGCTCGAGGTGTTGGTGGCGAGGATGGCGTCGGGCTTCGCCCGCGCCTCGAGGCGCGCGAAGAGCTCGCGCTTCGCCTCGAGGTCCTCGAAGATCGCCTCGATGATGACGTCGGCGTGCGCGGCGCCCGCGCCCGTCACGTCCGGGATCAGGCGGTCCATCGCGTCGCGCACGCGCCGGCGCTCGCGCAGCCGCCGCTCGAAGAGCTTCGCCGCGCGCTTCACCGCGGGGGCGATGCGCTCGGCGGAAGTGTCCTGCAGCGTGACGCGCAGGCCGCGCAACGCGCACACCGCGGCGATGTCGCCGCCCATCACGCCCGCGCCCACCACGTGCACGTGGCGCGCCCGGAACGCCGCGCCCTTGCCGAGCGCCTTCAGCCGCTCCTGGAGGAAGAAGATGCGCACGAGGTTCCGCCCGGTGGGATGGGCGATGAGGCTCTGGATCGACGAAGGATGCTCGGGCGGCACGATGAGCGCGTTGCCGCCGTAGTCCTTCCAGATGTCGAGGATCGCGTAGGGCACGGGATAGTGCTCGCGCTTCGCCTTCTTCGCCACCTGCTTGCGCGCCTGGGAGACGACCAGGCCTTTCAGGGGACCGAGCAGCAGCGACTGGAAGAACGGAAGCTTCTTCCGGGGCGGGGCTTCGAGGGTCAGGATCCGCGCCGTGTTCTCGAAGATGCGAAGCGGCACGGCCTCGTCGACGAGCCCGATGCGCTTCGCGCGCCGGGCGTCGACCGAGCGGCCGGTAAGGAGAAGGTCCATGGCCACCGTCGGGCCGACGAGCGGCGGCAGCCACTCCATCGCGTGCCAGGCCGGAATGACGCCCACCATCACCTCGGGCTGGCCGAAGCGCGTCTTCGGATCGTCGAGCGCGACGCGATAGCGGCAGGCGAGCGCCATCTCCATGCCGCCGCCCATGCAAAAGCCGTTCACCATCGCGGTGGTCGGGAAGGGAAGCTCGCGCAGCTTCTGGAAGGTGTCCCAGCCCAGGCGCGTGAACGCGATGGCGTCGTCGGCGCCCTTGAAGTCGGCGAACTCCTGGATGTCGGCGCCGCCGATGAAGCTCTCCTTCGCCGAGCGGATGATGAGCCCCTTGGGCACCGCCGCCGCGATGTCGTCGAGCACCGTCGAGAGCTCCTCGAGGGCTTCGCGCGAAAAGGTGTTGGTGGACTCGCCCGCCTTGTCGAAGGTGAGCCAGGCGAGCCCCTGGCGGTCGGTGTCCCAGCGCCAGTGGCGCATCATGTGGCGCGTGTCGATCTTGTCCATGTCCGTGGCCCTCACGCGGCTTCGACGAGCATCGCGCCGCCGAGGCCGCCGCCGATGCAGATGGAAGCGAGGCCCTTCTTCGCGCCGGTGCGCTTCAGCGTCTTCAGGAGGTGCAGCACGATGCGCGCGCCGGAGGCCCCCACCGGGTGGCCGAGGGCGATGGCGCCGCCGTCGACGTTGAGCCGGTCCATGTCGAGCTCGCCGAGCGGGCCGTCGAGCCCCAGCGCCTCGCGGCAGTAGCGCTCGTCCTTCCAGGCAGCGAGGCAGCCGAGCACCTGCGCGGCGAACGCCTCGTTGATCTCCCAGTAGTCGAGATCGTTGAGGCCAAGCCCGTGGCGCTGGAGGATCGGCGTGGCGGCGTGCACGGGGCCGAGGCCCATCTGCGCGGGGTCGAGGCCGGCCCACTGCGAGTCGACGATCCGGCCGAGCGGCTCGAGGCGGTGCTTCTCCAGCGCCTCCTCGCTCGCGAGGAGGAGCCACGCCGCACCGTCGGTGATCTGCGAGCTGTTGCCCGGGGTGACGTTGCCGTACTTGCGGTCGAAGAAGGGCTTGAGCTTCGCGAGCCCCTGCATCGAGGCGTCGCGCCGCACCCCGTCGTCGAGCGGCCAGGTCCTGCCGTGCGCGTCGTAGAGCGGCTCGACCTCGCCCCCGCCGGGCGCAAGCCAGCCTTCGTCCTGGGCGCGCGCGACCCTGCGATGCGACTCGACCGAGTACGCGTCCATCTGCTCGCGCGTGATGCCGAAGCGATGCGCGAGGTTCTCGGCCGTCTGTCCCATGAGGAGGCCGACCATCGGGTCGGTCAGGCCCTTCATGATGCCGATGACCGGGGCGAGAAGGCTTCTCACGGGCATGCGCGCGAAGAGCGCCGCCCGCTGCGGCAGCGTCTTCGTCGCGGCGAGCTCCGAGAACCATAGCACCATCTTGTCGGAGTAGAGGAGCGGCGCGCGGGAAAGCGCGTCCACGCCGCCGGCGAGCACGAGGCTCGAGCGCCCCGCGAGGATGTTGCTGATGGCCGAGTCGATCGCCTGCATGCCCGAGGCGCAGTTGCGCATGACGGTCCAGCCGGGGACCTTCTGGCCGCAGCCCATGCGCAGCGCCGCCACGCGCCCGATGTTCACCTCGTCCACCGAGGGGGCGGCGCAGCCGAGGATCACCTCGTCGAGCGCCTCGGGCGCGAAGGGCTGGCGCACGAGCAGCGCGCGGCCCGCCTGGGTGGCGAGGTCCGCCGCGGAGAACGGTCCCGGGCGGTTCTTCGACTTCAGGAACGGCGTACGGGCGCCGTCCACCACGTAAATCGGCTTTGCGAACATGGCTTCTCGTCGGTAATCGGTAGTCAGCGTAGTGAGTCAGGCGGCCTTGGCCGCCGTGCTGGTGAACGAGCCGCGCTCGGCGGAGAGCTTCTGGAGCGCCTCGGCCCGGCCGTAGTCCTGCGGGAAGTCGTCGACCTTGATGACCGCGCGGCGCAGGGTCTCCTTGCGCTGCCAGCTCGCGAGATCCTCCTCGCCGATGACGCCCGCCTCGAAGGCGGCCTCGCCGAGGTCCTCGCCCGGGCGCGGCTCGACGACGCCCTTGCGCACCGCCTCGCGCAGCCGCTTGTCGATCGGCTCGCAGGCGACGCAGGCCTCGAACGCCTGCTCGAGCACGCAGGTCGCGTCCTTCTCGTCCTGCGAGACGAAGACGAGGGGCGTGAGGCGATCGCGCGCCGCGCCCGGCTCGAGCGCGATGCGCGCGCACTCGCGGTTCCTCGCGTCGAGCGGCGGGCGGAACGGCATGCCGAGCGGGAAAAGGACGAAGCGAAGGAGCGTCGCGAGCGGCTTCACCGGGAAGTTGGAGAGCACCTGGTCGATCGCCTGCTGCGCGTGGTAGAGCGCGTCGCGCACCGCCCAGCGCACGAGCGGGAGGTCCTCCTTGAGGCGGCCCTCGTCCTCGTAGCGCTTCAGCGTGGCGGAGACCAGGTACATCATGGAGAGCACGTCGCCCAGGCGCCCGGAGATCTTCTCCTTGCGCTTGAGGGCCCCGCCCATGGCGAGCATCGAGACGTCGGCGAGAAACGCGAACGCCGCCGAAAGCCGCGAGACGTGCTTGTAGTAGTGCCGGGTTTCGACGGCGCAGTCCCGGGGATAGGAAGCAAAGGCGGAGCGGGTCAGCCCGTGGAAGAAGGCGCGCAGGCCGTTGCCCACCGTATGCGCGACGTGCCCCCACAGCGCCTCGTCGAATTCGCGCGAGGCTTCCTCGCCGGTCATCTCCTTGGCCGCGCGCATCTCGCGCAGCACGTACGGATGGCAGCGGATCGCGCCCTGGCCGAAGATGATGAGCGTGCGCGTGAGGATGTTCGCGCCTTCCACCGTGATGCCCACGGGCAGCACCTGGTAGCCGCGCCCGACCCAGTTGTTGGGGCCGAGGCAGATGCCCTTGCCGCCGTGGATGTCCATGGCGTCGTTCACGCAGAGGCGCGCGCGCTCGGTCATGTGGTACTTGGCGATCGCCGAGATGACCGAGGGCTTCTCGCCGGCGTCGACCGCGCCGGCCGTCATGACGCGCGTCGCTTCCATGAGATAGGCGTTGGCGGCGATGCGCCCGAGCGCCTCCTCGACGCCTTCCAGCCGGCCGATCGGCGTCTTGAACTGGCTGCGCACGCGGGCATACGCGCCCGTGAAGCGGGTCAGCGCCTGCGCGCCGCCGGCCGAGGAGGCCGGCAGCGAGATCGAGCGGCCCGCCGCGAGGCAGGTCATGAGCATCATCCACCCTCTGCCGGCGTACTCGGGCCCGCCGATGATCCAGTCGAGCGGCATGAACACGTCCTTGCCCGAGTTCGGCCCGTTCTGGAAGGCCCCGTTCAGCGGCAGGTGGCGCCGGCCGATGCGCACGCCGGGCGTGCCGGTCGGGACGAGGGCGCAGGTGATCCCGAGGTCTTCTTCTTTTCCGAGCAACCCTTCGGGGTCGTAGAGGCGGAAGGCGAGCCCGAGCAGCGTCGCCACCGGGCCGAGCGTGATGTAGCGCTTGTCCCACGTGACCCGCATGCCGAGCACTTCCTGGCCCTGCCACTCTCCCTTGCACACGATGCCGTAGTCCGGGATCGCGGCGGCGTCGGAGCCGGCCTCGGGGCTGGTGAGCGCGAAGCAGGGGATCTCCTGCCCCCGGGCGAGCCGCGGCAGGTAGTGGCGCTTCTGCTCTTCCGTGCCGAAGTGGAGCAGCAGCTCCGCAGGCCCGAGCGAGTTCGGCACCATGACGGTGACCGCCGCGGCGTTCGAGCGCGTCGAGAGCTTGGTGATGACGGCCGAGTGCGCGAGCGCCGAGAACCCGAGGCCGCCGTACTCCTTCGGGATGATCATGCCGAGGAAGCCCTGGTCCTTGATGTACTGCCAGACTTCCGGCGGCAGGTCGTAGCGCTCGTGCGTGATCTCCCAGTCGTTGCACATGGCGCAGAGCGTCTCGACCGGGCCGTCGAGAAACGCCTGCTCCTCGTCGGTGAGCCGGGGCGCCGGCGTCGCGAGCAGCCGGTCCCAGTCCGGCCGGCCGGAGAAGAGCTCCGCGTCCCACCACACCGTGCCGGCGTCGATGGCCTCCTTCTCGGTGGGCGACATGTCGGGCAGGATGCGCCGGAAGGCGGCGAGCACCCGGTCGGAGACGTGCTTCCTTCTCAGCTCTCTCAGGTCTTTCAGCATGGCGTTCGATTCTCCTCAGGCGGCCTTGCGCACGGTGTGCGCGTGCGGGGCGGTGAGTCCGGCGGAAAGGAAGGCGGCGAGGCGCTCTTCCAGCAGGCGGGCGTCGTAGCGGTCCTCGGGCTTGCAGCCGGCGATGAGCTGCACGGCGTCGGTGGCCGCGAGCGTGTAGGAGAGCGTGCCGAACATGAAATGCATGCGCCAGACGAGCTCCTCGACCGGCATCTGGGGCAGCGCCCGCTCGAGCGCGGCCTTGTAGCGCGCCATGGTGGGCGCGTAGAGCTGGCCGATGAGCGCTCGAATCGGCTTGGCCGGCTCCGTGTAGGTGCGTCCGAGGAGCCGGATGAAGTTGCGGCCGCCGCCCCGGGCGTCCTCCATCAGCTTCAGCCCCGGCTGGATGAACGCGCGGATGATCGCCTCGGGCGCGAGCGGCTGGCCGTCGGCCTCGGCCTCCAGTCGCTCCAGCGCCTCGAGGCGCGAAGCGTTCATGGGATCGAGCCGCCGGCGGAAGAGCGCCTCGATCAGGGCATCCTTGGAGCCGAAGTGGTAGTTGACGGCGGCGAGGTTCACCGACGCCCTGGACGTGAGCAGGCGCATCGACGTGCCCTCGAAGCCGTGGAGCATGAAAAGCTCCTCGGCCACGTCGAGGATTCGGGTACGGGTCTCGTGCTGCGGCTTGACGGCGCGGAGCGACATGGGGACGCGGGACATAAGGAGGCCGGACGTAGAAACGTAGGACGTGGGACTTGCAGGGCTGGATCGACTCAAACGAACGTTTGAATAGTAGTCGGCGCTTCCGACCTCCGTCAAGCTTTCGCCCATGGAAAAGGCACAGTCGTGACCGGCGGCGGCTTGCTCGGGCTCATCCTTCTCTCCATGGGCTGGCTCTTCTTTCTCGGCGGGCTCGCGGTCAACTATGCGGCCCTGCGCCGCAGCCTATCCAGAAAGGTGCCTGCCCCGGAGCAGGGGAGCAGTGGAGCGTTGCAAAGCCCCTCGGGCATGGGGTTTCTTCCCGGCGTGGTCGGCTCGCTCGTCGTGTTCTTCACGATTCCGGCGCTGCACCGCTGGTGGGGCGTCGAGATTCCCTGGCCGTGGCTGTGGATCGCGCTTCCCCTCGTGCTCGATCCGTTCTGCCTCGGCGGACTGCTTTTGCTCATCTTCGCGCGGCTCAGGAGAAGCTGAGAGAAGCCGAAGCGTCGTCGCGGGCCTCTCCAGGCCGTTGAAGCTCCCCGCGCGCGACTACAATGCGCGCCTTCGAGATGGCCACCCATGCGCATCGGGCCGATCCGGCCCCGCTTCCCCCGCAGCGACTGAAAGGCAACGAATGGCGCGTCCTGCGCCTGCTCGCGCCCTACGTCTGGGAGTACAAGTGGCGCGTCGTCGCCGCGCTCGTCTTCCTCGTCGCGGCGAAGCTCGCCAACGTCGGCGTGCCGCTCGTCATGAAGGAGGTGGTCGACGGGCTCGACGCGCCGGCGGCCATCGTCGCCGTGCCGGTGGCGCTGCTCGTCATCTACGGGCTGCTTCGCTTCTCGACCACGCTCTTCCAGGAGCTGCGCGACGTGGTGTTCGTGCGCGTCGCGCAGCGCGCCATGCGCCGCGCGGCGCTCGGCGTGTTCCGCCACCTCCACAGCCTGAGCCTTCGCTTCCATCTCGAGCGGCAGACGGGCGGCATGACGCGCGACATCGAGCGCGGCACGAACGGCATCTCCACGCTGCTTTCGTACATGCTCTTCTCGATCCTGCCGGTGATCCTGGAGTTCGCGCTGGTGGCCGCCGTGCTGATCGCGCGCTTCGACTGGCGCTTCGCCGCCATCACGTTCGGCGCGGTCGGCGTGTACCTAGCCTTCACCGTGCTCGTCACGGAATGGCGCATGGAGATCCGGCGGCGCGCGAACGAGCTCGACTCGCGCGCCAACACCCGCGCCATCGACAGCCTGCTCAACTACGAGACGGTGAAGTACTTCGGCAACGAGGAGTTCGAGGCGCGCCGCTACGACGAGAACCTGCGCAAGTACGAGGACGCGGCGACGAAGAGCGAGTCCTCGCTCGGGTTCCTCAACATCGGCCAGAGCCTCATCATCGCCGCGGCGGTCACGGCTCTCATGCTGCTCGCCGCCGAGGGCGTGGTGGCGCAGACCTTCACGCTGGGCGACCTCGTGCTCGTGAACGGGCTGCTCATCCAGCTCTACATACCGCTCAACGTCCTCGGCATGGTGTACCGGAACATCAAGCAGTCGCTGATCGACATGGACCGCATGTTCGGCCTGCTCGCGGAGCACCGCGAGATCGAGGACCGTCCCGGCGCCCGGCCGCTGCCCGAGGGGCCGCTCGAGGTCCGCTTCGACGCCGTGCAGTTCGCCTACCAGCCGGAGCGGCAGATCCTCTTCGACGTGAGCTTCGCCATTCCGGCGGGTCACCGCGTCGCGGTGGTGGGCCATTCCGGCTCGGGCAAATCCACGCTCGCGCGTCTTCTCTACCGCTTCTACGACGTGAACGGCGGGGCGATCCGCATCAACGGCCTCGACCTGCGCGAGGCCGAGCAGGCGAGCGTGCGCGCGGCGATCGGCATCGTCCCGCAGGACACGGTGCTCTTCAACGACACCATCCTCTACAACATCCGCTACGGGCGCCCGGAGGCGAGCGACGCCGAAGTCGTCGAGGCGGCACGCGCCGCGCACATCCACGACTTCATCGAGGCGCTGCCGCAGAAGTACGAGACGCAGGTCGGCGAGCGCGGCCTCAAGCTCTCGGGCGGCGAGAAGCAGCGCGTCGCCATCGCGCGGGCGCTCCTCAAGAGCCCGCGCATCCTCATCTTCGACGAGGCCACCTCCGCGCTCGACTCCCGCGCCGAGAAAGCCATCCAGGCCGAGCTCGAGCGCATCGCCCAGGGACGCACCACGCTCGTCATCGCCCACCGGCTCTCCACCGTGATGGACGCCGACGAGATCCTCGTGCTCAACCGCGGCCGCATCGTCGAGCGCGGATCACACGCTCAACTCCTTGAGCGAAAAGGTGAATACGCCCGCATGTGGGCGCTGCAACAACAGGCCGCCGAGGCCGAGGCCGTCATCGCGCAAGCGAGCGCCGAGTAGCGGCGACGACCACTGGCGCGTAGCCGGTCCCCGACAGGGACGATTTCACAATGTTTCGAGATTAGCAACGCTAGTCCCTGATTTGGCTTGCATTTTTTTTGCGGCGTAGTTTAGACTGCGACCTCTCCCTAGTCCGAAGGGGCATGGAGAGCCCTACAAGAGCAAAGCAACAACCGGGGAAAACTGCCGCCCATGGCGCCGCCGCAAAGAAAAATGCATTCGCTGGAGGGCATCGTCGCCGTCTGCGCCCTCATCCTCGTCCTCTTCGTCAGCATCGGCTTCGCGCAGGCCTCCGACCTGAAGAAGATCAAGCTGCGCTCGGAGAGCGTGCTGGTCCAGGACGCCGAGACGGGCGAGATCGTCTACGACAAGAACAGCGACGCCGTCGTGCCGATCGCCTCGATCACCAAGCTCATGACCGCCATGGTGCTCCTTGACAAGGTGAAGAGCGCCGGCCTCGACATGGAGCAGCGCGTGGTGCTGACGCGCGACGACATCGATCGGGTCAAGGGCACGCGCTCGCGGCTTCGCACGGGCGCCTCGCTCACGCGCGACGAGCTGCTTCTCCTCGCCCTCATGGCCTCCGAGAACAAGGCCGCCCACGCGCTGGGGCGCACCTACCCCGGCGGCATGGACGCGTTCGTCGCGGCGATGAACAAGAAGGCGGCGCAGCTCGGCATGGCCGACAGCCGCTTCGTCGATCCGACCGGCCTCTCGTCGGAGAACGTCTCGAGCGCCCGCGACCTCGCCAAGCTGGTCGAGGCGGCCTCCGGCTACGAGAAGGTACGCGAGTACTCGGTGCGCCCGCGCGCCAAGGTGCGCGTGGGCAAGCGCGTGCTGACCTACGGCAACACGAACGCGCTCGTGCGCAACGACCGCTGGGACATCGACCTCTCCAAGACCGGCTACATCAGCGAGGCGGGCCGCTGCCTCGTCATGCGCGTTCGCATGGCCTCCAAGGACATGATCGTCGTGCTGCTCGACTCCTGGGGAAAGTACTCGCGCATCGGCGACGCCAACCGCCTGCGCAAGTGGCTGGAGAGCACCGCGCCGGTCGGCCACCCGGGCTGAGTCCGCTGCCGGACCGCTTCCGCCAGGACGTGCTTGCGGGCCTCGCGCGCCCGCAGAAGACGCTCTCGCCCAAGTACTTCTACGACGCGGCGGGCAGCCGGCTCTTCGAGCGCATCTGCAGGCTTCCCGAGTACTACCCGACGCGCGCGGAGCTTGCTCTCACGCGCTCGCGCCTGCGGGAGATCGCGCGCTTCGCCGGGCGCGGCGCCACGCTCGTCGAGCTCGGCAGCGGAGAAGCGGTGAAGACGCGTTTGATCATCCGCGCGCTCGCGCCGGCGGCCTACGTGCCGGTCGACATTTCCGGCGCGGCGCTCGAGGCGGCCGCGCGCCGCCTGCGAAAGGCGTTTCCCGGTCTGCCCCTGCATCCGGTGGTGGGCGATTTCACCCGCCCCCTGCGGCTACCCGTGCCGGCCGCGGCGCGCCGCGTGGTGTATTTCCCGGGCTCGACCATCGGCAACCTCGACCCCGCAGAGGCGCTCGCATTCCTCAAAAGAGCCCGGCGGCTCGCGGGGCGCGAGGGCGCCATGCTGGTGGGCGTGGACCTGCGCAAGGACCCGCTCGTGCTGCACGCGGCCTACAACGATTCGCGCGGCGTCACCGCCGCGTTCAACCTGAACCTCCTGAAGCGCATCAACCGCGAGCTCGGCGCCGACTTCGACCTGCGCCGCTGGCGGCACTATGCGTTCTACAACGCGCAGCTCGGGCGCATCGAGATGCATCTCGCCTCGCTCGCGAAGCAGCGCGTGCGGATCGGCCAGCGGCGCTTCGAATTCCAGCTCGGCGAGACGATCCACACCGAGAATTCCTACAAGTACTCCATACCCGGGTTCCAGGCGCTTTCGCGCAGGGCCGGCTTCGTCCCTGTCCGGGTATGGACCGACCGTGCCGGGCGCTTCGCCCTGCACGGCCTTCGCACCGGCGCCTAGGCTGCTTCCGAGGTGGCGCCGGAAGCGGCGTCCGACGGGAGGCTCGCCCGGAGGGCGGGCCGATGGCCGATCGCGCTCGAGATGCGGTCGGCCGTCTCCTTGACGAGCGGTCCCCACTGGACCTTCATGCGGTCGGCGGGGGTAGAGAGCGAGAGCGCCGCGACGAGAAGACCGCCGTCGTCACGGATGCCCGCGGCCACGCAGCGCACGCCGAGCTCCGCTTCCTCGTTGTCCGTCGCCCAGCCCTGGCTCCGGATGCGGTCGAGCTCGCGCTCGAGGACCGGCAGCGCGGCGAGCGAGTTCCTGGTGTGCGGCGCGAGTCCCGTGCGGCGCGCGTACTCGCGCAGCCGCGCCGCGCCCTCTTCGCAGAGGAAGAGCTTCCCGGCCGCCGTGACGTGCAGCGGGGCGCGCGTGCCGACGACGTGCACGACGCGCATGGCGGAGCGTCCGGACGAAGTGCGCTCGACGTAGACGATCTCGTCGTCGTGGCGCACGGAGAGGTTCACCGTCTCGCCCGTCTGCGAATGCAGCTCGCGCATGGCGGGCAGGGCGAGCTCGCGCACGCTGATGCGCGACTTCACCAGGTTCCCGAGCTCGAGGAGCCGCATGCCGAGGCGATAGCTGCCCGGCTCCACGCGATCGACGAGGCGGTCGGCCGACATGGCCGAGAGGATCCGGTGCGCGGTGGAGGGGTGGAGCTTGGTGTACTGCGCGATCTGCTTCAGCCCGAGGGGCTCCGGATGCTCGGCGAGCGCGGCGAGCAGGCGCGCCATGCGGTCGATGACCTGGATGGGGCTTTTCTGCTCGTCCTTGGCAGGCATAGCGAACCGGATTCTATCTCACGATGCGAAATCGTCGTGACGGTCGCTACAATGCCGGTCCATGCCGGTCGTGACCTGCATCGAGGACCTCCGCCAGCTCGCCCGCCGGCGGGTGGCGCGCGCCGTGTTCGACTACGTCGACCGCGGGTCCTATGCCGAGGCGACCCTGCGGGCGAACCGGGCCGACTTCGAAGCCATCGCGCTGCGCCAGCGGGTGGCCGTCGACGTGGACAACCGCTCCACGCGCGCGAAGCTCCTCGGGGAGGAGGTCACCCTGCCGGTGGCGCTCGCGCCGGTGGGCCTGACCGGACTCAACTGGCGCGACGGCGAGATCCTGGCCGCGCGCGCCGCCGAGCGCTTCGGCGTCCCCTATACCCTTTCCACGATGTCCATCTGCTCGATCGAGGACGTCGCCGGCGCGGTCGAGAAGCCGTTCTGGTTCCAGCTCTACGTGATGCGCGACCGCGCCTTCGCCGCCTCGCTCATCGAGCGCGCCAAGGCCGCCGGCTGCTCGGCGCTCGTGCTGACGCTCGACCTGCAGGTGCAGGGCCAGCGCCACCAGGACATCAAGAACGGGCTCTCCGTGCCGCCGCGGCTCACGCTCAGGGGCCTCCTCGACGTGCTTTCGAAGCCCTCGTGGGCGCTCAACGTACTCGGCAGCAAGCGCAAGTCCTTCGGCAACCTCGAGGGCCGCATCCCGAGCGCCGACAGCCTGACGACGCTTTCGCAGTGGATCGCCGGCCAGTTCGACCCCACGCTCTCGTGGAAGGACGTCGAGTGGGTGCGCAACCTGTGGGGCGGCAAGATGATCCTCAAGGGCATCCTGGACGCGGAAGACGCGAAGATCGCCGCCTCGACGGGCGTCGAAGCGCTGGTGGTGTCCAACCACGGCGGGCGCCAGCTCGACAGCACGCTGTCGTCGATCCGCGCGCTCCCGGAGGTGGTGGAGGCGGTGGGAGACCGCATCGAGGTGCTCTTCGACGGCGGCATCCGCTCCGGGCAGGATCTCCTCAAGGCGCTCGCCCTCGGCGCCAAGGGAGCGCTCATCGGCCGCGCCTATGCCTACGGCCTGGGGGCGCTGGGCGAGGAAGGCGTCACGCGCGCGCTCGAGGTGATCCGCGCCGAGCTCGACGTGTCCATGGCGCTCTGCGGCATCCGCGAGATCCGGGAAGCCACGCCGGCCATCCTGCGCTAGGGCCTCGGCCTGCGCGGGGGCGACCCTTTCAGCGGTCCTGGCTCTCCAGCAGCTTGACGAGCGCGTGCAGGGTCCGGTTGACGGGCGTCGGCACGCCGAGCGCCTCGCCTTTGCGCACCACCAGGCCGTTCAGGTAGTCGATCTCGGTCGGCTTTCCGCGCGCGAGGTCCTGCGCCGTGGAGGAGCGCTGCCCCGACATCGTCTGCGCGATGCGGCGCGTCGCTTCGTGCATGTCGCCCGGGACGTCGACCCCGGCCGCGCGCGCGACCGCAAGGCACTCGTCCACGATGTCCGTCATCACCACCGGCACGCCGTGTCCGGCGACGAGCCGCCCGTAGGGCATCTGGGTGATGGCCGAGAGCGCGTTGTAGGCGCAGTTCACGATGAGCTTTGCCCACAGCGCGCCGGCCACGTTGTCGGAGATCTGCACCGGAACGCCCGCCTTCGCGAAGAGCCCGACGAGGTCGAGGTCCGCCGGTGGCGGCCCGATGACGAGCTCGCCTCGTCCATGGTGGCGCACGTGGCCGGGCAAGGCCATCCCGGTGGCCACGTACACGACGGCGGCGAGCACCGGCTGCTCGAGCCGGGCGGCGAGGCGCTCGGCGTTGTCGACGCCGTTCTGCAGGCTGAGGACGACCGCGTCGCGCCCGAGGTGGGGAGCCATCGCGGCGCCGGCGCTTTCCGTGTCGGTCGACTTTACGCAGAAGAGGACGAGCTTTGCGCCGGCCACGCCGCTCGCCTTAGTGGTGGCCTCGACCCGCACCGCTTCGGTAAAGCTCGCCGTCTCGAGGACGAGGCCCTTGGCGCGCATGGCCTCGACGTGCGGCTGCCGGCCGATCATCACCACCTCGTTTCCTGCGCGGGCGAGCATGGCGCCGTAGTAGCAGCCCACGGCGCCTGCGCCCATGACGGCGATCTTCATGGCCGCATGATAGCCGCGGCGTGGGCGCCTCTCGCGCGAGCCCGGCGCTCGAATCGCAGCGGATCGAGCGCGTCGGCGAGCTTGCCCTCGACGGGCAGCGGCTCGCCCTCGAGCTGCGAGGCGACGAGCTCGGCGCCCAGGCACGCCCAGATGAGGCCGCGCGAGCCCAGGGCGAGCAGGCCATACCGGGCCGCATGCGGGCGCTCGTCCGGGCGCTCGTCCAGGCGGCCGGCGAGCGGCAGCCGGTCGCGGCTCACGAGCCGGAAGGCGACGCGGCTTTTCACGTCCGCTTGCGAAAGCCCGCCGGTCGCTGCGGCCGGCAGGATGCGTTCCAGCCGCTCGAGGTTGCCCGCGTCGCTGGAAGCGCGCGGGTGCGGATCGTCGTCGTCCACGTCGAAGCTCGCGCCGACCACGCAGACCCCGTCCACGGGCGGCAGCACCATGCCGCCGCGCAACACCACCACGCGGGGAGGCTCGAGCGCATCCGCCGGAAGGTAGGTCAGCTGGCCGCGCACCCGGCGAAGCCGCGCATGCGGGACGGGGTAGAGGTTATCGGTCGCGGTGGCGAGAATGACGATGTCTGCTTCCGCTGCGAGGGCCGGCGCCGAGAGCGGGTGCGCGAAGCGCCGCTTGAGGCGCTCGCCGCACGCTTCGAGCAGGCTTTCGACGAGCGAGCGCGGCTGCGCCCAGCCCGCGTCCGGGAACCAGAGGCCGCCCGAGGCCACCGGCACGCCGGCGTGCGCCGTGGCCTCCTCGCGGCTGACGAGCTGGGCGTACTCGGGCGGCAGCCCAAGCGCCGCCACCGCGGCCGCCTGCGAGGCCGCCTCCTTGTCGTTCCGCGCGAGCTGGAGCGCACCGCAGGGATTCCAGCGCGCGCGGGCGAGCGCGCGGAAGGTGGCGAGCGAAGCGAGAAAGCCGGCGCGCGTCAGCCGGGCGAACACGCTGTCGTCCGGCGTCGCGATGGGATGGAAGGCGCCGGCATGGTTGCCCGAGCCTTCCTCGGCCGCGCGCGCATGGCGCTCGACAAGCGTGACTTCCCAGCCGCGCGCGCAGAGCCGCTCGCAGAGCGCCGCCCCGGCGAGCCCCGCGCCGACGATCGTTGCCGTCCTGGTTCCGGGATATTCCGGTCTTCGTCTTGCCGGGGCGTTGAAAAGGCAGGTGAGCATCTCGCGCTTCGAGCCGAACCCCGGCGCCTTCTCCGCGCGAAAGCCCGCGCGCTCCAGCGCCTCGCGCACCGGCGCCGCCACGCTCCATGTCGCCGCCGTCGCGCCGGGCGCGGCGAGGCGCGCGAGCGCGCGCATGAGCTGCGGCGACCACATGTCCGGATTGCGCCCGGGCGCAAAGCCGTCGAGGAAGAACGCATCGGCGGAGAGCCGCAGGTCGCGCGTGATGGCGATGTCGGCGAAGAAGAGCGTCAGGACGACGCGACCGCCGTCGAGCGCAAGCCGATGCGCGCCCGGGACGAGCATCGGCCAGCTTGCGTGGAGCGCGGCCGCCGGCTCGGCGAGCGCAGGCAGGCGCGCGTGGAATGCGCGCAGATCCTCCGCGGTGAACGGATGTTTCTCGATCGCCACGTAATGCAGCCGGCGGCATCGCGCAGGATCGTCGCGCCAGGCGTGCCAGGCGGCGAGGAAGTTGACGCCGAGGCCGAAGCCGGTCTCGAGGATGACGAAGCGGTCCCGCCCGGCCCAGCGCTCCGGCAGGCGGTTTCCGCCCAGGAAGACGTGCCGCGCCTGGGCGAGGCCGCCGTCGGCGCTGTGGTACACGTCCTGGTACGCGGGCGAATAGGGCACCTCGTCGCGGAAGGCGAGGCGCGCCGGCACGAGCGGCTCGGGCATCGCGATATTTTGAGGCAGATCAATGGAGAAGGCGCCCGGCGGCGTAGCGTGGAGGCATCGCACCTCCGCACCGTGGAGAACCGCCATGGAAGCCTTCACCGCCGCGCTCCTGCCGTACGCGCCCACCGCGATCGTCGCCGGCGTGGCCACCCTCGTCGCGCTCGTCCTGTGGCGCAGCGCCGGGACTCGCGACCGCCCGCTCGCGCTGGGCCAGATGCTCGCGCGCCAGGGCGCCGAAATCGGCCTCGAGTTCTCGCCTGCCGAAGCGCGCCAGCTCGCCGAAGCCGCGCGCCGCTGCTTCAACTGCGGTGCCATGCGCGCCTGCGACGAGTTCCTCGTCGAACGCAGGCCCGGCATGGACTACCGCACGTTCTGCCCCAACGCTAGCTACATCGAAGAGCTGAAGCGCACGCAGCGATAGCGGAAATCCGTACCTGTCCCGGATTTATGGATAACTAGAAGCGGTCGACGCGGAAGGGCGAGAGGTCGATCTGCGGGGTCTCGCCGGCGATGAGCTCGGCGATGCTGCGCGCGGTGCCGGAGGCGCTGCACATGCCGATGTGGCCGTGGCCGAAGGCGTAGAACACGTTCTTCGCCCGCGGCGAGGGGCCGATGACCGGCAGGGAGTCGGGCAGGCACGGGCGATGGCCCATCCAGCGCGTGACCTTCTCGGTGTTCATCGACGGGTACATCTTGCGGCCCAGCTCGAGCAGGCGATCGGCGCGCTCCCAGTTCGGCGGCGCTTCCAGGCCGGCGATCTCGACGGTCCCGGCGAAGCGCATGCCGACCTCCATCGGCGTGGTGAAGACGCGCCGCGTGACCCAGTTCACCATGCGGTTGACGCGCAGGCCGGCCTCCGCGACGGTGACGTGGTAGCCGCGCTGGGTCTCGAGCGGCACCTTGTCGCCCACTTTGGCCGCGAGGAAATGCGACCAGGCGCCGGCGCACACCAGCACGGCGTCGGCGCCGAGCTCGTCCGCCTCGCCTCCGCGCCGCAGCTTCAGCGTCACGCCGCCGGCGCGCGGCGCCAGGTCCAGCACCTCGGCCTGGACGAGGGTGCCGCCGTGCTCGGCGACGCTCGTGGCGAGCAGCTTCGTCAGCCGGCTCGGGTTGATGGTGAAGCCGTTTTCCGGCGCGAAGGTTCCCCAGCGGAATTCGGGCGCGAGCTCGGGCGCGAAGCGCTCGATGTCGGCTCGCGTCAGGTCCTCCAGCACGGCGCCGAGCCGGCGGCGATCGTCCTCGGCCGGCTTGGCGGCGAGGAAGGCTTGCTCGGAATCGTAGACATAGACGATGCCCTCGCGACGAATGAGATCCTGCGCCTCGGCGCGCCGCACGATCGGCTCGTAGGCGTCGAACACCGGCGCGAGCAGCGGACGCAGCGCGCCGGCGCAGCGCTTCATGTCCTCGCGGTTGGCGAGCTTGAGGAAGCGCACGAGCCACGGCAGCGCCTTGAAGAGGTACGCCGGGTCGACGCGAAGCGGCCCCAGCGGGTCCAGCAGCCAGCCGGGAATCTGGCGGATCATCCCCGGCACCGCGACCGGCGTCACCGCGGTCGGCGAGAGCGAGCCGGCATTGCCGAAGGAGGTGGCTTCTCCGGGCGAATCGCGCTCGATCAGCGTCACCGCCATTCCTTTGCGCTGCAGCCAGGCCGCGCAGCTTGCGCCGACGATGCCGGCGCCGATCACCGCGACGTGCTTCATGGGCGCGGGGCGACGAACCGGGGGACGAACCCCTCGGCCCGGCGCTCGATGGCGACGACGTGCGGCGCCGCGAAGTGCGTCGGGAAGAGAAGCGCTCCCGAAGCGGCGCAATGCTCGAGGACCCGCTGCCGGGTGGCGCGCGCCACTTCCGGCTGCTCATCGGCCCGGTTGTTCCACGTAGGCTCGTACACCTGCACGGGGTGATGGATCACGTCGCCGCAGAAGACGCCCGCCTCGGCGCCGTCGCGCAGGTCGAGCAGCACCTGCCCGGGCGTGTGCCCGGGCGCGGGCCGCACGGCGAGCTGCTCGTCGATCGTGTGCTCGGTCTCGATGAGGACCGCCTGCCCGGCAGCGATGACCGGCAGGATGCTGTCGTCGTAGACGCGCGCGCGATCCGGGTTGCGGGCACGACGATCGCCGATCTCGGGGTTCCAGCGCTCGTCCTCGAGGCGCGAATAGAGGTAGCGCGCGTTCGGGAACGTCGGCACCCAGCGGCCGTTCTCGAGGCGGGTGTTCCAGCCTACGTGGTCCGCGTGCAGGTGCGTGCACAGCACCATGTCGATGTCCTCGGGCGCGACGCCGGCCGCCTGCAGGCGCTCGAGGTAAGGCGTGTTCTGCTGGTGGAAGCGCGGAAGCCAGGGGCGCTCCTTGTGATTGCCGCCGCAGGTGTCGAGGAGGATCGTCCGGCTGCCCGTGCGGATGAGCCAGGAATGGCAGCTCGTGATCAGCCGGTCGCGCGCCGGGTCGTAGTGCACGGGCACCATCCACGAGAGGTGCTGCTCGAAGCGGCTGCGCACGATGTCGGGCAGGAACTGCCCCGCCGCCACGTCGTTCGGTCCGACCTGCTCCTCGATGCGCGTGACGGTCGCATCGCCGATTTTCCATGTCTGCGTCACTATGCCTGTCTCGCTTTCGTGCCGTAATGGGAGCTAAGGGTGTCGAGGAAATCGAGCGCGCGGTAGGCCGCCGCCGCCGGCGGCAGGAACCAGGGCCGGCCGTCGTAGAGCGGCACCCTGGGGAACTCCGCGCGGTCGAACACGCACGCCGTGCGCGCCCGCTCGAGAAGCTTGCGGGCCACGCGTTGGCCGAGGTAGGTCATCATGGCCACGCCGTTGCCGTTGCAGCCGGCGAGGTAGTGCACTCCGTCGATCTCGCCCATGTGGGGCAGGGCGTCGAGCGTGAACGCCACCTTGCACCCCCAGGCGTGCGTGATCCGCACGCCGGCGAGCGACGGAAAGCTGGCGACCATGCGCCGGTAGAGCACCTCGGCGGCCCGCTGGGGGCTCACCTCGAACGGCGCCGCGCGACTGCCGTAGAGAAAGCGCGAGCCGTCCGGCGTGCGACGGAAGTAGGCGAGCAGCCGGCGGCTGTCGGCTCCGGTGCGCCGCCGGGGAATGAGCTGCTCCGCGAGCGCCTCGGGTAGCGGCTCCGTCACGATGATATGGCTCGCCACGGGGATGACGCGCTTGCGAAGCCCGACGCAGGGCAGGCGCGCCGATTGCGCATTCGTCGCCACGATCACCGCCTCGGCCTCGAGCGGCCCGGCCGAGGTCGTGAGCCGGAAGCTCGTCTTCGTGCGCTCGACGCGCTGCACCAGGGTGCGCGCGTGGCGCGACACCTTTGCTTCCTCGCACAGGCGAATGAGGCCGCGCACGTAGCGCGCGGGGTTGAGCTGCCCGGAACGCTCGATGACCAGGGCGCCGTGGAAGCGCTCCGAGCCGATCTCGGCGTGCTGCTCCGAGCGCGTCAGCACGCGCGCGTTGGCGTCGAACAGGCGGTTCAACGTCTCGGCCCGCCGGCTGAGCGCTTCGAAGTGCCGGGGCGTCGAGGCGCAGGAGAGGCGCCCGCGCCGGTGGTAGTCGCAATCGATGGCGTTGCGGGCGATGAAGTCCTCGGTGTGCACGAGCGACTCGAGCGCGCCCTTGGCGAGCTCGGCGATGCCGGGGCCCTTGCGGCCCGTCCAGCGGGCCCATCGCGCCACCTTCGCGAGATCGAGGCCGAAGCTGACGCCGCCGCTGTTGCGCGTGCTCGCATTGAAGCCGAAGGCGTCGGCCTCGAGGAGCGCGACGGCTGCGCCGTGGCGGGCGAGCTCCAGGGCGGCGCACAGGCCGCCGATGCCGCCGCCCACGATGGCGACGTCGCAGCGCGCCGGCAGGGGCGCAGGCGGCTCTTCAGGCGGCGGGCACTCGTCCCACCAGAACGGCGCGGGGCGGAAGTCGCGATTCGGAAGCCGCGCCGAAGCCCCGCTTTCAGTCATGCCTTGCCGCGATCACTTCGACTTCCAGCCGCAGGTCGGGGTGCGAGAGCTGCGCCACGCCGAGCAGCGTCATCGCCGGGTGCGCGTCGCCCAGATAGGGCTTGCGCGCCTTGGCGTAGGCCGGCTGCTCGCGCAGATCGACCATGTAGCTGATGATCTTCACCACGTCGTTCATGTCCATCCCGGCTTCCTCGAGCAGGATGCGCAGGTTCTCGAAGATGCGCACGGCCTGCGCCTCGATGCCCTGCTCGAAGGTCCCGTCCTGGCGCACGCCGACAAGCCCGCAGGTGAAGAGGTAGCGGGCGCCCGGGCGGACCTCGATGGCATTGCTCCAGGGCCCGGGCGGCGGGCGAAGGCGCGAAGGATTCAGCGTGCGGTGCGTTGTTGTCATTTGTCCCTTTCTGCTTGCATCAGAAGCGCATGCTCACCTGCGCGGAGCGCTTCCACGGAATCAGCCGCCGCTCGAGCTGCTGCATGAGGAGCTGCGACAGGTAGCCCACCAGCGCGATCATGATGAGCCCCACGTACATGTCGCGCACCTCGAAGATCTGCCAGGAATGCCAGACGATGTAGCCCAGGCCGTACTCGGTGCCGAAGTTCTCGGCGATGACCACGACGATGAGCGCCATGCCGATGCCGAGCTGGAAGCCCGTGAAGATGAAGGGCATGGCGCCCGGCAGCGCGATGGTGCGGTACGCCTGCCAGCGGCTCGCGCGGAAGTCGGCCGCCACGTCCAGGTAGACGCGCTCGATGTTGACGACCCCGGCGAGCGTGCTGAGCAGGATCTGGAAGAAGACCGCGACCGCCACGATGGCCCACTTCGAGGACTCGCCCAGGCCGAAGATCAGCATCGCGAGCGGGAAGAGCGCCACCTTCGGAATCGGATAGATCGAAGCGATCGCCGGCTGCAGGAACGCCCGCAGGACCGGGGAAAGGCCCATGGCGATGCCGAGCAGCACGGCGGGAATGGCGCCCAGCACGAAGCCGACCGCCACGCGGCTCAGCGTGTAGCCCGCGTGCACGAAGAGCTCGCCGGAAGCGAGCATCACCCACAGCTCCTGCAGCACCGCCGAGGGCGCCGGGAAGAAGCGGGCGTCGAGCAGCCCGATCCGCACCAGCGCTTCCCAGAGGATGAGCATCACGATGGGCGAGGCCGTGGCGCGGAAGGCATTGGATTGGGTGAGGCGCTCGATCGGGCCGATGGCGCGAGCGCTGTCCGGGACGATTCGCGTTTCCGCGACGGATTCCCGCATCATTTTCCGACCACCTCCTCTCTGAGATGCATCCAGATCTCCCGGCTCAGGCGGCCGAACTCGGCGTCGCCCTTCAGGTCGTAGACGGCCCGGGGCCGGGGAAAGCGCACGGGGATGTCGGCCTTCAGCCGGCCCGGCCGGCGGCTCATGACGAGCACCCGGTCGCTCAGGACGAGTGCCTCGTCGATCGAGTGCGTAATGAAGATCACCGTCTTGCCCGATTCGCTCCAGATCCGCAGCAGCTCCTCCTGCAGCAGGATCTTGTTCTGCTCGTCCAGCGCGGCGAACGGCTCGTCCATCAGCAGGATCTCGGGATCGTTGGCGAAGGCGCGGGCGACGCTCACGCGCTGCTTCATTCCGCCGGAAAGCTGGAACGGGTAGGCATCGGCGAACGGCTCGAGGCCGGTGAGGGCGAGGAAGTGGTTTACCGCGGCATCGATGCGCGCGGGCTCGACCCGGCGAAGCTGCAGCCCGTAGGCCACGTTCGCCCGCACCGTCATCCAGGGGAAGATGGAAGCCTCCTGGAAGATCATGGAGGTGAGCGGCTGCTCGGCGCGCTTGCGCCGGAGCAGCACCTCCCCTTCCGAAGGCGATTCCAGTCCGCCGATGATGCGGATCAGCGTCGTCTTGCCGCAGCCCGAGGGTCCCACGATGCAGATGAACTCGCCCTCGCGCACCTCGAAGTCGCAGCGCTCGAGCGCCACGACGCTCTGCGCGCCGGCGGTGAAGGTCTTGCGCAGGCCGCGCACCGCGATCTTGACGCCCGGGGCGGCGGCGCCCTCCGGGGCGGTCGAGACGCGAGCGGCGGCGTCCTGCACGGCGGTCGGCGCGCCCACTTCAGCGCGACTTGCCGAGCTTCTTGACCGCATGCTCGGCGTAGGAGGTGTCAACCACGCGATCCGGATCCACCACTTCCTTCATCCGGCCGTTGGCCGCCCACCAGTTGACGTCGTAGCGCATGCCTTCGACGTTCAGCTTGCCGTCCGGATGCAGGCCGGGGAACTTCATCTTGTCGTAGAGCGCGCGGTTCTTCACCGTGGTGTGCTCGGTGAGGATGTCGACGAGCTCCTTGCTCGGCGTCTTGCCGGAGAGCGCTTCGTTGTAGAACCGGACGCCCTTCAGGTAGGCGACCATGAAGCGGTTGGCGACGTCCGGCCGCTTGATGATGCCCGGCCCGTACATGAGCGCGCCGTACTGCTGGGAAGGATAGACCTCGTCGGTCCGCTTCCAGATGACCGCGACGTCCTTCTCGACCGCCTGGGTGACGAGCGGCTCGACCAGCACGCCGATCTCGATGCGCCCGGTGCCGAGCGCCGCCAGGATGTCGCCGAAGGCCATGTTGGTGAGCTTCAGGTCGGACTCCTTGAGCCCGGCCTCGGCGAGCACCTTGCCGATGGTCACCTCGCTGCTCGCGCCGCGCTGGTAGCCGGTGACCGCGAGCGAGCGGCCCTTGAAGTCGGCCGGCGACTTGATCTGCCCGGCGAGGTCCTTGCGGACCACGAAGGCGAAGTAGCCGTGCCCCGGATGCGTGCTGCCCTTGTCGGCGACGATCTTCATCGGGATGCCCTGGCGCACGGCGTTGTAGACTCCGGCGCCGGGCGAGCCGCCGGAGACGTCGAGCGCCTCGCTCGCGAGCTGCGTGACCATCGTGGCGCCGGAGTTGATCTTCGACATCTCGACGTCGAGGTTCTGCTCGGCGAAGTAGCCCTTGGCGAGGGCGATATAGAGGGCGGCGTCGGAGACGGACTGGAAGGCGCCCACCTTCACCTTGTCCGCGGCCCACGCGCTGGTGCCGAGCATCGCGCCCGCTGCCAGCATCGTGCAAAAGAAACGTCTCGACATCATGGTCATGATTGGACTCCTCCTGGTTCTTTCGGTTGCATTCCGGTCCCGGCGGGCGACGGCCGCTCAGGCAAAGCTCGCGATGCAGTCGATCTCGACATTGACGCCCTTGCGGTGCGGGGTCCCGCCGATGCAGGTGCGCGTCACCTTCTCGCCGGCCATGAACTCGCGGAACGCCTCGTTGAAGGCCGGGAAATCGGCGGTGTTGCGCAGCACGACGCGCATGTTCACCACGTTCGCGAACGTCAGGCCCGCGGCGGCGAGGATGGCTTTGAGGTTCGAGAGCGTCTGGCGCGTCTGCGCCTGGATGTCCTCGGAGACCACCTCGCGCGTCTTCGGGTCGAGCGGGCCCTGGCCGGAGACGAAGAGAAGGTCGCCCGCCCGGATGGCCTGCGCGAGGGGCGAGGGCGTGCCCTTGTCGGTGAAGCCGGTGGTCGGGGCGTCGGGGGAAGTGATGATCTGCTTGGGCATGGGTTCTCCTTACAGGTGGTACCAGTGCAGGATGCGGCGCTCGATGGCGAGGAAGCCGCGGTTCAGGCCGTAGCCGAGGGCGGCCAGCAGGAAGATGGCCCCGTACATGTCCGTCGCGCGCAGCGCGTACTGCATGGTCATGATGTAGTAGCCGATTCCCGCGGAGCCGGCGATCATCTCGGCCACGACGGTGACGATGAGGGCAAGCGCGAGGCTGATGCGCATGCCGGCGAGGATGTAGGGCAGGCTCGCCGGCAGCACGACCCGCATCGCGGTGCCCAGCCGGCCGTAACCGAACGTGCGCGCCACATTCACGGCGACCGGGTCCACCGCCTGCACGCCGGCGATGGTGTTGATGAGCACCGGGAAGAAGGCCGCGAAGGCGACGATGAAGATCTTCATCGCATCGTCGATGCCGAGGAGCAGGATGAGCGGCGGGATGATCGCGGGAATGGGAATGGGCCGCAGCAGCTCCACCATCGGCTCGAGCGCGGCGAAGACGAGGCGCACGCTCGCCATGGCGAGCCCGACGACGAGCGCGGCCGCCGTCCCGATCGCGTAGCCGATCAGCATGCGGTAGATGCTCGAGCCGAAGACCTCCGGCAGCTCGCCGGAGGCGAAGCCGGCGAGGAGCGCCTTTCCGATCTCGGTGACCGGCGGCCAATTGGGGCTCGACACCCATGCGCGCGCCGACACCTGCCAGAGGAGGAGGAGCAGGACGAGCAGGAGCACGCCGCTTGCGCGGGTGCGGACGAGTCCCCGAAGGGTCTCAGCCGCCATGCACCAGCGCTCCGTCGACCGCGGTGGCGAGCACGCTCGCCTCGCGCAGCGCCTCGGGGTCGCAGCTCACCGGGTCGACCGACAGCGCCGTCCAGTCGGCGAGCATCCCGGGCCGCAGCATGCCCCGCTCGTGCTCGCTGAAGCTCACGTAGGCGGCCTCGCGCGTGTAGAGCGCGAGCGCTTCCTCGCCGCTCACCGCCTGCTCGCGGCCCACGGGCTCGTCGCTGCCCTCGATGTGCCGCGTGCGCGCCTGCCACAGGCCGAGCAGCGGCCGGTAGGGCGTGATGGGCGAGTCCGAGCCGCCGCCGACCTTCACGCCGCCGTCCAGCCAGCCGCGTACCGGCGTCGCCTTGGCCATGAGCGCCGTGCCGAAGCGCTTCGCGAGCACGGGGCCGAACGTGTACTGCATGGAGGGCTGGGTGGCCACCACTACGCCGAGGCGCGCGGCGCGCTCGATGTTCTCGCGGCTCGGCCAGAGATAGGCGTGGATGAGGCAGAAGCGAAGGTCGCGGATGGGCCGCTCGCGCGCGATCTCCTCGAAGACTTCGAGGGCGATGTCGATCGCCTTGCCGCCGACCACGTGCACGCCCATGGACCAGCCGCGCTCGGCGCACAGGCGCGCGATGCGGCGGAAAGCGTCGGTGGGCGTCACCTGGATGCCGCAGTTGCAGCGCTCGTCCGGGTACGGCTCGCGCATGAGCGCGGTCGCAAAGGTGGCCGCGCCGTCGAGGTAGAGCTTCACGCCGCCGAGCTTGAGGCGCGCGTCGCCGAAGCCGGTGCGGCCCGGCGTCGAGGCGATCATGGCGAGCACCTCCTCCAGCGGGCGGCTCGAGTCGGCGAGCGGCATGACGACCGAGCGCATGGTGAGCTCGCCCGCGGACCAGAGATCCTGGTAGATCCCCATCACGTCGGAGGCGACGCCCGGGTCCATGATTCCGGTGAGCCCGGCGGCGTGATAGGCCTTTTGCACGTCGCGCATCGCCTCGCGCTGCTCCTCGAGGGTGAACGGCGGCACATGGCGGCCGACGAGCTCGAACGCCGGCGGCTCGAGCAGCACGCCGTTCGGCTCGCCGGAGGGCTCGCGCTCGATCTTGCCGCCCTCGGGGTCCTTCGTGTTCCGGTCGATGCCGGCGCGCCGGAGCGCGACGCTGTTCACCGCCGCGGCGTGCCCGCCGCGGGGCAGGTACACCGGACGATCGGCGCATGCCGCGTCGAGCTCCTGGCGGTTCGGATGCCGGCCTTCCTTCAGGTTGGCGACGTGCCAGCCCGCCCCGCTCACGATCCAGGGAAGCTTCGGGAAGCGCGCCGCGTAGGCGCGCACCTCGGCCTGTATCTCCGCGATGCTCGTGCAGCCGCGCAGGTCGACCTGGCGCTGCTGCATGGCCGTCCAGTACATGTGGTTGTGCGTGTCCATGAGGCCCGGCACGACCGCGCCGCGGTCGAAGCCGATCTCCTTCGCCCCGCGGCCGGCGGCCTCGCGGGCCTGCGCGAGGTCGCCCACCGCAACGATGCGCCCGTCGCGGATCGCCATGGCTTCGGCGCGCGGGCACGCGGGGTCCATCGTGACGATGGACCCGCGCACCACCTGGGATTGACTTTCCTTGACGCTCACTTCACTTCCTGCGCCGCGGTCTTGTAGAAGAGCCCCTTGGTGTCGAACGCGCCCTCGATCATCTTGTGCTTGCGCATGAGCGCGATGACTTCCTCGGCGCGCACCGGATCGACCGTCTTGTCGAACACCGGGAGGCTCAGCTCGCGGATCTGCTCGGGCTTGAGCCTCGTGTAGCTGGTGATGATCTTCACCCACTCGTCGGAGCCCTTGTTCTGGTTGATCCAGTCGACGCCCTTGTTATAGGCGCGGGTGAAGCGCTCGATGACCTGCGGGTTGGCCTTGATGTAGTCCTCGGTCGCCGCATACATGCCGATCGGGATGCGCTTGTCCACGGCGAAGTACGGCCAGCCGATGAGCTGCGCGGTGCCGCCCTTGGTGCCCGCGGAGAGGAAGGGCTCGACGACGAAGGCCGCGTCGACCCGGTCGCCGCGCAGGGCGTCCATCATCTGCGGGAACGGCACTTCCAGGTACGTCACCTTGTCGGCGTCGCCGCCGGTCACGTTCACCCATTCCCGGGCGTAGAGCCAGATCACGTTGTTGCGCGTGTTGACGGCGATGCGCTTGCCGGCGAAGTCCTTGCCCGACTTGAGCGTGCTGCCCTTCTTCACCACGATGCCGGCGAGGTCGGGCGGGTTGTCGCCGGTTCCGGCGCCGGCGGCGATCACCCTGAAGCCGAGGCCCTGCTTCGCCCCGAGCACGATGGAGACGATGTTGCTGAAGGTGATCTGCACCTGCCCGGCGGCGAGCGCCGGCAGGCCGACCGCGCCGCCCGCGGTGGGCGTCGTGTCGACCTCGAGCCCTTCGGCGGCGAAGAAGCCCTTGTGGATCGCCGCCTGCAGCGGCGCCGTGTCGATGATGGGAATGGTGCTGACGCGGAGCTTCACCTTGTCCTGCGCCTGCGCGGGCGCAAGGCCGATGAGCGCCGCGGCGGCGCCGAGCGCGGTCGCGCGTACGACTTTTCCAATGGTCTGCAGCATGGTGGCTTTCTCCTCCTTCGCCTGTGGGTAATGGTTCACTCGGGCTTTGCGAGCGCCCAGTGGATGGCGCGTTGCTCGAGCTTCAGAAACACCGCGTTCAGCACGTAGCCGAGGACCGCGAGGATCACGATCCAGCCATACATGTGCTGCACGCGGAAAGTGCGCTGCATGTCGATGATGAGGTAGCCGAGCCCGCCGGTGCCGGCGAGCATCTCGGCGATCACGACGAGGATGAGGCCGAGGGCCAGGGCGACGCGCATGCCCGCGAGGATCATCGGCAGCGCGGCGGGCAGCACGATCCGCAGGAGCAGGGCGAGGCGGCCGCAGCGGAACGTCCGCCCGGTGTCGACGAGGACCGGATCGACGCCCCGCACGCCCTGCACCGTGTTGATGAGCACCGGGAAGAAGACGCCGAGGCCGATGACGGTCAGCTTCATCGCGTCGCCCAGGCCCAGAAAGAGGATGAGCGGCGGCAGGAGCGCCGGCTTCGGCAGCGGGCGCAGCACCTCGACGAGCGGCTCGAGGAGGTTGTACAGGGCGTCGAAGCGGCCCATGAGCAGGCCCGCCACGATGGCGACGGCGCTCGCCAGGAAGAAGGCGGTAAAGAGGAGATAGAGCGTCGTGCCGAGCGGCGCGAAGAGCTCGCCGCTCGCGACGATGTCGGCCACGCGGACGGCCACGGCGCTCGGCGCGGGCACGAGCGCGCCGTTCACGTGCCCCGTGCGCACGGCGAGCTCCACGCCGGCGAGGGCGAGCACGACGACGCCCGCGCCAAGGGCGCGCTCGGGCCAGCGCGGGGCGATCTCAGCCATGGGGACGGTTGAGCAGCATGGAAAGCAAATCGTGGCGCAGCGCGAGGAAGCGCGGATCCTCCCGCGTGGCGAGGTTGTCGCGCGGGCGGGGCAGGTCGGTCGGAATGGCGCGCACCACGGTCGAGGGCCGCGCCGAGAGCACGGCAACCCGGTCGGCGAGGAATACCGCCTCGTCCACGTCGTGGGTGACGAGCACCGCGGTGAAGCGCTGCTTTTCCCACAGGTCGAGCACGAGCCCGTGGAGCTCGAGGCGCGTCAGCGCGTCCACCGAGCTGAACGGCTCGTCCATGAGGAGCACGCGCGGCTCCGCGGCGAGCGCCCGGGCGATGGCCACGCGCTGCTGCATGCCGCCCGAGAGCTGCCAGGGATAGCGGTCGGCGAAGTCGGCGAGCCCCACCATCTTCAGGAAGCGCCGGCTGTGCGCCCGCACCGCCGCGCCGCTCATGCCCTTGCGCCGCTCCACGGCGAAGGCGACGTTGTCGAGCACGGTGCGCCACGGGAAGAGCGACTTGGCGTACTGCTGGAAGAGGTAGACCATGCTCTCGGGAGGCGCCGTCACCGGCGCGCCGTTCAGGCGCACCTCCCCGGCGCTCGGCGCGATGAGCGCCGCGGCGATCTGCAGCAGCGTCGACTTGCCGCAACCCGACGGACCGACGATCGCCAGGAACTCGCCCTCGGCGACGCCGAGCGTGATGTCGTCCAGGGCGCGCGTTTCCACGCCGCCCGCCTTGAACGACTTGCTGATGCGCTCGAGCCGGAGATAGTCGGTCACGGCCGATGCCTCCGCTACGCAGGCCGCTGGGCGACGTGGCCGCACTTGCTGCAGGTGCGCTTCTCGTCGCTCGAGTAGAACTCTTCGTAGACGCGCGAGACCGGGTCCTCGTTGTAGTCGGGCACCTTGCGCACCGTCTCGTAGAGCGGCGTGCCGCACTTCTCGCAGAACCACTGGAAGCGGTCGAGCTCCTCGCCGCGGCGCTTGCGCTCGAGGACGAGCAGGAAGGAGTCGGGCGAGAAGCGCGGCGAGTGCGGGATGCCGGCCGGGCAGTGCATGATCTCGCCCTCCTTCAGGACGAGGACCTTCTCCTCGCCTTGCGGAGTGCGGTAGTGCAGGTTCATCTCGCCCTTGATCATGTACATCACCTCGTCGCTCGGGTCGGTGTGGAACTCCGAGCGGCCTTTGCGGCCGCGCGCGACGAAGGCGATGGTATCGGGCGTCTGCCAGAGGATGCGCACCGGCTTGACGCTGTGACGCACGCTCTCGCCGAGCTCGGCGAGGCTCAGGGATTTCAGCTCTTCCATGGCGTTTCTCTCCTTCGTTTGATTTCTCCGCGGTGAAGCGCGGATACTTGCCGATGATCATTGGACATCGAGCGCAGACCATGACCACCTGGACGATCGGCCCCGTCACCGTCACGCGCGTCGAGGAGCAGCTCGGCCCCGCCAGCCTGCCGCCCGAGCAGTACCTGCGCGGCTTCGAGCGGCCCGTGCTCGAGCGGCACCTCGACTGGCTCGTGCCCGACCACTACGTGCCCGAGCGCGACGCGCTCATCACGAGCGTCCATTCGTGGCTCATCCGCACGCCCCACCACACCATTCTCCTCGACTGCTGCGCCGGCAACCATAAGGACCGCCCCTGGCTGCCGCGGTTCAACCGGCTCGATACGCCGTTCCTCGAGCGCCTGCGTGCCGCCGGCGCGCGGCCCGAGGACATCGACATCGTGCTCTGCACGCACCTGCACGCCGACCACACCGGCTGGAACACGGTGCTGCGAGACGGCCGCTGGGTGCCCACCTTCCCCAATGCGCGCTATCTCTTCTCCCGCAAGGAAAACGAGTACTGGGATCCGCGCATCAACGTCGAGGCAGCGGAGGACCCCATGCGACGGCTCGCCTACGCCGACAGCGTGCTCCCGGTCGTCGAGGCCGGGCAGGCGGAGCTCGTCGACGGCGCGCACGCCATCGACGACATGCTCCTCATCGAGCCGGCGCCCGGGCACACGCCGGGCCACGTGATCCTGAAGCTCCGCGCGGGCGGCGCGGGCGGCGTTTTCTCCGGAGACGTCCTGCACCATCCGCTGCAGGTGTACATGCCGCACTGGAACAGCGGCTTCTGCGAGCTCGCCGAAGAGGCTCGCGCGACGCGCCGGCGCGTGCTCGAGCACTGCGCCGAGCAGGGGGATCTGCTCTTTCCGACGCATTTCGGCGCCCCCCACGTCGCGGCGATCGTCGCCCGGGCGGACGGCTTCGCGGCGCGGTTCGTCGAAGGAAACGCTGGTCATACGGCGAGATAGTCCCGGCGCAGGGCCTCGTCCTCGACGACCCGGCGCATGTCGCCGGAGAAGCGGATCGCGCCGCGCTCGATGATGTAGGCCCGCTCGCACACCGCGCCGGCGAAGTGCATGTTCTGCTCGCAGAGGAGGATCGAAAGGCCCTCGGCGTGCAGGCGCCGCACCATGCGCGCCATCTGCTCGACGATGAGGGGGGCGAGCCCCTCGGAGGGCTCGTCGAGGAGGACGAGCCGCGGGTCGCCCATGAGCGTGCGCGCCACCGTGAGCATCTGCTGCTCGCCGCCGCTCATCTCGCCCGCCATGCGGCCGAGCATGCCCTTCAGGTTGGGGAAGACCTCGAAGATCCGCTCGAGCGGCCAGCGCCCGGGCTTCCCGCGGCGCCGGCCGACTTCCAGGTTCTCGCGCACCGTCAGGTTGGTGAAGATGCGCCGCTCCTCCGGCACGTAGCCGACGCCGAGCCGGCTCACGAGGTGGGTCGGCAGGCCGAGGAGCTCGGTGTCCTGGAACCGGATGCTGCCGCGACGCTCGCGCACCAGTCCGACGATGCTTTTCAGGAGCGTCGACTTGCCGGCGCCGTTTCTGCCGAGGAGCGCGACCGCCTCGCCGGCGCCGACCTTCAGGTCGACGCTGTCCAGGATCTGCGCGCGCCCATAGAAGCTGTCGAGGCCCCGGATCTCAAGCATGCACGCCGCTTCCCAGGTAGATCTCCCGGACCCTCGCGTCGGCGCGGATCTCGGCCGGCGTTCCGGCGGCGACGCGCTCGCCGCGGTTCAGGACGACGACGCGCTCGGCGTGGCCGAACACGATGTCCATGTCGTGCTCCGTGAAGAGGATCCCCATCCCGCGGCTGCGGGCGAAGCCGGTCGCGAGCGCCATGAGCGCGGTGCGCTCGCCCGGCGCCATGCCGGCGGTCGGCTCGTCCATGAGGAGCAGGCGCGGCTCGTTCGCGAGCGCGATGGCGAGCTCGAGGCGCTTGAGATCGCCATAGGCGAGCACGCCGCAGGGCGCCTCCGCCTGCCCCGCCATGCCGACGGCGGCGAGCAGCGCGTCCGCCTCCTCGCGCAGGAGCTCGCGCAGCGCGCCGCGGAGCCGCCAGGCGCGCCGCTGATGCGAGGCGAGCGCCATCTGCACGTTCTCCCGCACCGTCATCGAGGGCACGGTGGCCGTTACCTGGAAGGTGCGCGCCACCCCCATCCTGAACAGGCGCTCGGGCGTCGTGCCGACGACGTCCTTCCCCGCGAGGCGCACCGACCCGGCATGCGGGCGGCGCTGGCCATTGATGGCGTTGAAGCAGGTGGTCTTGCCCGCGCCGTTGGGGCCGATGATGGCCACGATCTCGCCCGGCGCCACGTCGAAGCTGACGCCGTTCACGGCGACATAGGCGCCGTAGCGCACCACGAGGCCGCGGACCTCGAGGAGGGGCTGCTTCCCTGCCTCGCGCCCGCTCATGCCCGGCTCTCCTGCTTGCGCAGCGGCCCGGCCGGCCGGTGGCGAAGGCGATCCGAGAGCGATCCGACGATGCCCTTCGGGAACGCGAGCACCAGCACCACGATCAGCACGCCGAGCGCAAGGCGCCAGTAGTCGGTGTGCCGCAGGATCTCGGTCTGCAGGCCGACGAAGGCGAAGGCGCCCACGACGGCGCCGGCGAGCGAGTGCAGGCCGCCGAGGAGCACCATCACGAGCGCGTCGATGGAGCGCGTGATCGCCAGCGCGCTGGGGAAGACGCTGCCCTTGTGCAGCGCGAAGAGCGTGCCGGCGAGGCCGGCCAGCGTTCCGGCGAGCGCGAACGCGAGCCAGCGCAGGCGCGACGCGGAGAGGCCGATGGCCGAGGCGCGCAGGGGCGCGTCGCGCGCGGTCTTCAGCGCGTGCACGAAGGGCGAGTGCTGCAGCCGCTCGACGAGCCAGAGCGCCCCGGCGGTCACCGCGAGCACGACGAAGTAGAACCCGGTGCGGCTCGCGCCGGAGGCTTCGGGCCACAGGCCGATGATGCCGTTGTCGCCGCCGGTCACGTCGTACCACTGGAAGACGACCGACCAGAGGATCTGCGCCAGCGCGAGCGTGAGCATCGCGAAGTACACGCCCGAGACCCGCACGCAGAGCCACCCGAACACGATCGAGACGAGCGCCGCCGCGCCGATGCCCGTGGCGACGGCGAGGGGAAGCGGCGCTGCGCCGTACCGGACGGCGAGCGCGACGCCGTAGGCGCCGGCGCCGAGGTAGCAGGCGTGGCCGAAGGAGACGAGGCCGCCGGGGCCCATGATGAGCCACAGGCTCGCGGCGAAGAGCGCCGCGATCAGCATGTCGATGAGCACGCCGAGGCCGTACGGGCCCATCACGGCGGGAGCGGCGGCGAGAAGAACGAGCAGCACGAGCGCCCCGAGCGCGAGCGGCCGCGGCAGGGCGCGCAGCGGCAGCTCCACCGCGAGCTCGGGCGGCCGCGCGTGGAGCTCCGGCTTGCCGAGCAGCCCCCACGGCCGGAAGGTGAGCACGACCGCCATGGCGAGGAACGTGAGCACGAGCGTGAGCTGGGGGAAGAGGGCGATGCCCACGGCCTGCAGCACGCCGATCAGGACGGCGGCGAGGGCGGCGCCGGCGATGCTGCCCATGCCGCCGATCACGACGACGACGAACGCCTCCGCGATGATGCTGATCCCCATGCCGAGGTTGATGGCCTCGCGCTGGAGCTGCATCGCGCCGCCGAGGCCGGCGAGGAAGGCCCCGAGGGCGAAGGCGCCCGTGAAGAGCCACGCCTGGTTCACCCCGAGCGCCGCCACCATTTCCCGATCGTGCGTCGCCGCGCGGACGAGCGTTCCCCAGCGGGTGCGGTGCAGGAGCAGCCACAGGGCGCCGAAGATGAGCGGCGCAAGGGCGATGATGTAGAGGTCGTAGAGCGGAAAGCGCTCGCCGAAGACCTCCACGCCGCCGCGCAGGCCCCGCACGCGCGAGGCGAGCAGGTCCTCGGGGCCGAAGATCATGAGGAGGAGGTCATCGGCGATGAGCGCCACGGCGAAGGTGAGAAGAAGCTGCAGGAGCTCGGGCGCCCGGTACACCCGGCGCAGGAGCGACACCTCGAGCCCCGCGCCGATGAGCGCCACGGCGAGCGCGGCGCCCAGCACGCAGAGCCAGTACATCGCCGCGCTGCCCTGGACGAAGCGCTCGGCGAGCGCGTAGGCGACGTACGCGCCGATCATGTAGAGCGAGCCGTGGGCGAAGTTCACGATCCGCGTGACGCCGAAGACGAGCGAGAGCCCCACCGCGACGACGAAGAGCGTCGCCGCGGTGGCAAGCCCCGTGAGGACCTGCGTCGCCCAGAAGCCGGCGTCCACGCGGGGGCCTGCTCAGTCCGCCGGGCGCAGGCGCCGGACTTCCTCGTCGCTCGGCAGGTATTTCGCGCCGTCGGCGTAGAAGAAGTCGGTCATGACGCCCTTGCCGTTGCGAAGGGCGATGCGTCCGACGTGCATGCCCATCGTCGACTGGTGGTCGCTCGCCCGGAACACGATCGGGCCGAGCGGGCTCTCGACCTTCAGGCCCTCGAGGGCGTCGACCAGCTTCTCGGTCTCGACCGAGCCCGCCTTCTTGATCGTGGCGGCGAGCGCCTTCATCGTCGTGTAGCCGGAGAGCGAGCCGGCGCGCGGGGCGTCCTTGAACTTCTTCCGGTAGGCGGCCACGAACGCCTTGTGCTCCGGAGTATTCACCTGGTCCCAGGCGTATCCGGTCACGATCCAGCCCTCGGGCGCCTCGTCCTTCATCGGGTCGAGGAACTCCGGCTGGCCGGTCATGAGGCTCACCACCGTGCGGCCCTTGAAGAAGTCGCGGTCGTTGCCTTCGCGCACGAGCCGCACGACGTCCGGGCCGAAGGTCGCGTTGAGGATCCCGTCGGGCTTCGCCGCGTCGATGACCTGGAGCGTCGCGCCGGCGTCGATCTTGCCGAGCGTCGGGAACTGCTCGGCCACGAACTGCACGTCCGGGCGCTTGCGGGTGAGGAGCTCCTTGAACGTCGAGGCGACGGAGTGGCCGAACTCGTAGTTGGGCGCGATGATGGCCCAGCGCTTGGCCGGCAGCTTCGCCGCCTGCTCCACGAGCATGGCCGCCTGCATGTAGGTGCTCGAGCGCACGCGGAAGGTGTAGCGGTTGCCGCGCTGCCAGGTAAGCGCGTCGGTGAGCGCTTCGGGCGCGACGAAGAGCACCTTGTTCCGCTTCGCGAAGTCGGCCACCGCGAGCCCGACGTGCGAATAGAACGTGCCGGTGAGCGCCGCCACCTTGGCGTTGAACACGAGCTCGTTCGCCACCCGAAGGGCGTCGGCGGGCTTGCCGTTGTCGTCGCGCGAGACGAGCTCGAGCGGGCGGCCGAGCACGCCGCCGGCGGCGTTGATCTCCTCGATCGCGAGATGCGCGCCGTTCCGGTAGGGCACGGTAAACGCGGGCAGGGCGGAGTAGCTGTTGATGTCGCCGATGCGGATGGGGTCGGCCGCCTGCGCAACGGGCAGGGCGAACGCGAGCGCCAGGGCGCCGGCGGCGAGCACTGCGGAGAGCTTGCGGATCATTCGATTCTCCTCCTCAAGAAGACTTCGATCAAAGCACTGCGGGAAAACGGCTAGCCTGTGGGGGCGACGCGGGAAACTTCCCCTTCGGCGAGATGCACTTCGGCCACCGGGTTCGCGCCGGCGGTCCAGCTCGCGTGGCGCGCGAACACCTCCATGTCGTGTCCGGGGACGATGCGCTCGAGGCGGTCGGGGCCGACGAGCTCGCGCAGCCGCTCCAGGGTGCGCATGAGGTTCCACGGATTGCCCTGGATGTAGCCCGGAGGCCACATGCGCTCGACGTTCATGTACCAGTACACGCAGTCGCCGGCGACGACGTAGGGCCCCGAGCGCGTCTGCACCTCGACCCACTGCGAGCCGAAAGTATGCGTGTCGGCGGCAAGGCGCAAGTGAACGCCCGGCGCGATCTCGACGTCGCCCTCGACGAGCTCGACCTTGCCGGCCCGCACCGCGGCGTCGAAGCGCTCGAAGAGCGCGACGTCCATGGAGGAGAGCGCCCAGTGGTCCTTGCCGACGTTGCGGTCGGGCAGCGCCTCGATCACCTCCTTCCAGCGATCGTACTCGCGCCGCTGCAGGAGCACCCGGGCATTGGGAAAGGCGTCGAAGTTGCCGGCGTGATCGAAGTGCAGGTGCGTAAGGACCAGCGTGTCGATGTCCTTGCGGCGCGCGCCCGCCTTCGCGAGCACTTCGTCGGGCGTCTCGAAGCCCTCGAAGCGGCGTCCCGTCATCGAGTTGCCGGTCTTGAAGCCGCAATCGACGAGGATGCGCCGGCGCTCGGCCGCCCCGGGGGCGCTCGCCACGAGCGAGTAGAGCATGGGGATGTCGGCCATGCCCTGGTTGCTGCACGCCGGGCAGCCGCCCATGAAGTCCTTGGGCAGCCGCCCGCGCGCGTAGCAGAACGTCCAGATGGAGTAGTCCGTCAAAGCGGCCAGCTCACGCCGCCCATGCCGCAGCGCAGCGGCACCGAGGGCACGTAGAAGTCGGTCGTAGCGGCGCGGCCGCCGGCGGCGCCGAGGGCGACGATCCAGGCGAGGAGCTCCACCGTGCCGCCGTCGCCGGCGGCGATCATCTTCTCGATAGTCGCCTCGCGCACCACCTTCTTCGGGTCGCCCGTGCCGAGGAGCTCGAGGAACCAGCGGTCGAACTTCTCGTCCACGGCGAAGTACCTCGGGCCGCCGGGGTCGTGCGAGAGCCCGCCCGTGCCCATGATGGCCACCCGCGCCTGCGAGGGCCAGGCGCGCACCACCTCGGCGAGCATGCGGCCGAACTCGTAGCAGCGCTCGGGCTGCGGGAGCGGCGGCACCACGCAGTTCATGTGGATCGGCACGAGCGGTACGTTGTACTCGGGCGTGAAGAACTTGAGCGGCACCGACCAGTTGTCGTCGAACTCGAGCTTGTCGGAGAAGGCGAGGTTGAAGCCCCTCTTTGCGGACTCGCGCACGATGTGGCGGGCGAGTTCGCGCTGGCCGGCCACCTCGTAGGTCGGGATGTTCACCCAGTCGCGGAACCACTCGGCCGGGCCGCGCCAGCGATCGGCCGTGCCGACGCACCAGTCGGGAATGCTCTCCATCGGGAAGTTGAGCAGGTGGTCGTTCGCCACGCCGACGATCACGTCGGGCCGGGCGGCGCGCAGCTTCTCGCCCATGGCGGCGTAGCCCGCGAGGAGCGCGTCCTGCTCGTGCTTGGGCGCCTTGTCGAGCCAGCCGGTCGCGCCAGGCGCATGGGCGACGGCGAGGACGGAAACGATCTCGGCCATCAGGCTTTCTCCTTCAGCATTTTCTCGGCGTAGAGGCGCGCGGCGTCGCTCTCGTTGTGGTTGTAGCCCGCGCCCTTGAAGAGGCGCGTCACCTGCGGCAGGAAGTACGGGTGCATGCCGAGCTCGCCCAGGCGCTTGATGTCGGCCTTGCGCAGCGCCGCCTTTTCCTCCTCCGAGAGCCCGTAGTCGCGCATCAGGCCTTCGAGGTCGTCGCGGAAGCGCTCGCGCAGCGCCGCGTCGCGCCGCACTTCGAAGATGAGCTTGTTCGCGGGAAGCGTCTTGTCGGTGTTCAGGATGCTCATGAGGGTCTCCTCTCCCAGACGGTTCTTCCGCCGACCACGGTCATGTCGGGCGCGAGCGCGGCGAGGCGCTCGGCCGGCACCGTGAGCGGGTTTTCGGGTAGCACGATGAGGTCGGCGAGGCGGCCCGGCTCGATCGTGCCGCGCTCCTCCTCGTCCATGCAGAGCCATGCGCCGTGCGTGGTGGCGAGCCGCAGGGCCTGCTCGCGGCTCACGCGCTGCCCCGGCGCGATCACGCGCCCCGTGGCGCGGTCGACCCGCTCCACGGCCTGCCAGATGCACGGCCAGAGCGAGATCGGCACGTTGTCGGTGGCGAGCGAAACGCAGACCCCGGCCTCGAGGAGCGAGCGGATCGGGCAGAGGGTCTCCTCCTTCTCCGCGCCGATCTGCGCGAGCACGGCGGAGGCGCGCTTCCAGATATAGGCGTTGGTGTGGGTGGTGATGCACACGCCGAGCTCGCGGATGCGAGCGATCTGGCCGGCGTCGAGCGTCACGGGGTGCGCGATGACCCAGCGCAGGTCGTGGATCGGCGCCGCGCGCGCCGCCTCGGCGAAGAGCTCGAGCATCGGCGCCTGGATGGCGCAGACCCGAAGGCGCTCGCCTGCCGCGGCGCGCAGGAGCTCTATGAGCAGGGCGCGCGGCAGGCCCTGGTCGTAGTTGAAGCCGGCCCAGCCGGTCTGCGGCCGGCATTGCGCGCGCAGGCGTGACTCGCGCGGCGCGCCGTCCACCTCGGCGAAGAGCCCGGCGACGCGCAGCCACTCGTCGCCCTCGCCGCGGCCGCGGAGCCGCGCCGCATGGTCCTTGACCCATTGCCGGACGTCCGCCTCGGACGCGCCGCTCCAGCCCGGGCTGAAGGCGAGGGTGGCGCGCACGGTCTGGCGATCCGCGGACCGCACGCGCCGGTAGGCGTTCACCACTTCCTCCGCGGCGCCGTGGCCTTCGAACACCGCGGTGGTTCCGGCGGCGTTGTAAAGGCGCATCGATTCCCCGAGCGTGCGCGCGCGGTCGTCCTCGGTGAAGTGCGGGGCCATGCGAAAGAGCGTGAACTCGGCGATCGGCTGGAAGGCGTTCTCGCGGAATACGCCCGTCGGCTCGCCGCTGCCGTCGACTTCGATCTCGAGGAGCGGCGAGGGGCTTTCGGTCCCCTTGCCGATGCCGGCGGCGGCGAGCGCCGCCGAGTTGGCGAACGAAACGAGCGGCAGCTGGCCCGACCAGTAGCCCCAGGCGCAGCGGATGAGGATCGGGTGCTGCGTGGAGGCGCAGTCGAGGTCGGCGCGCGTGGGGAGCCGTCCTTCCTCGAACATCGACTCCGACCAGCGGTATTCCGGCGGCTCGCCGATCGGCATGGTGACGATCCACCTCCCCGGCGGCGTGCGCGCGGCGATGTCCGCGAGACGCTCGACCAGCTCGCGGATGGAGCGGCAGCCGGCGAGCGACGGCAGCAGGCCCTTCAGCCCTTCCCGGTCGAGGTGCGCGTGGCCGTCCGTGAGCCCGGGCATCAGCGTGCGGCCCGCGAGCTCCACGACGCGGGTGTGCGGGCCGATATGGGCGCCGACCTCGCGGTCGGCGCCCACGGCAAGGATGCGCTCGCCCCGTACCGCGACCGCAGCCGCGGTGCGCGAGGCGCGGTCGAGCGTCAGGACGTTTCCGCCTCTCAGCACGAGATCGGCGGCCGGAGCCGTCAAGGCGTCCCCCTTCACTCCGGCTTGATGCCGGCCTCCTTCACGATCTGGGCGTACTTGGCGAAGTCCTCGCGGATGATGCGACCGAACTCCTCCGGCGTGGTCGGGGCGACGTCGCTGTACGAGTCGGTGATGCGCTTCGCGACGCCCGGATCCGAGAGCGCGGTGTGGAACGCCCGGTTCAGCTTGTCGAGCACCGGACGGGGAAGGCCTACGGGCGCCATGACGCCGTGCCAGCCCTCGAGCACGAACCCGGGCAGGGTCTCGGAGATCGTCGGCAGGCCCGGCAGCGGCTCGCCCCGCTTGGAGCCCGTCAGCGCCACGGGCCGGATCTTGTCGGCGCGGATCTGCGGCAGCGACGTGTTGAAGAGGTCGAAGAGGATGTTCACCTGCCCGCCGAGAAGATCGTTCATCGCGGGAGCGTTGCCCTTGTACTGGACGTGGATGAAGTCCGCCTTGGTCATGGTCTTCAGCCACTCGCAGCCGAAGGTCATGAGGCCGCCGCCGGAGGCGCAGCTCACGCTGCCGGGCTTCGCCTTGGCCTGCGCGATGATCTCGGCCACCGTCTTCGGCGCGAAGTCCTTGTTGGCGACGAGAACATACGACTGCGCGGTGATGCGCGTGACCGGCGCCACTTCCTTCAGCGGATCCACCATGTTCCGGAAGAGCGACGGGTTGGTCACGATGTTGGGCACGACGTAGAGGATCGTGTAGCCGTCGGGCTCGGACCGCGCCACGTCGGAATGGCCGATGTTGCTGCGCCCGCCCGCCTTGTTCTCGATGATGACCGGCTGGCCGAGCGCCTCGGCCAGCTTGGGCTGGATCGTGCGCGCGAAGATGTCGGCGGGTCCGCCCGCCGAAAACGGCACGACCCAGCGGATCGGCTTGGACGGGAACTCCTGTGCGAGCGCACCGAGCGAGAAGAGAAGCGCAGCTGCGCCGGCGGCAGTGCGGGCGACGGTCTTGCGGTTGATGGAAAAGCTCATGGTTCTCCTCCGGTCTGTAATGTCTGAAATGTGGGGCGCGTAAACGGACAAATCGCTCGGGTGAGCCGTCAGGCGACCTGCTCGGCGGACGTGCCGCGCTTCTCGACGAGCGCGCCAAGGACGAGCCGCCCGGTGCGCTCGATGTGGTCGCGCAGGAGCGAGCGGGCCTGCGCGGCGCGGCGCTCGAGCGTCGCGTCGCAGATGTTGCGGTGCTCCTGCATGACGTCGCGGTCGATCGGGTTGTTCTCGAGAAAGAGGCGCCGGTAGCGGTCGCTCAGATCGTGGAGCGTCGCGCAGAAGTTGAGCAGCAGCGGCATGCGGCACGCCGAAAGCAGGCTCTGGTGGAAGGCGCGGTGGGCGCGCTCCCAGTCCTCCAGGCGCGGGCCGCCGGGGGCGCCGCGCTCGAGCTTGGCCAGGCGGTGGAGGCTCAGGACCACCTCTTCCTCCCAGCGGTCGTCGCCGCGCGCGATCGACTCCTGCAGCGCGAAGCTCTCGAGCTCCGCGCGAAGCCGCGTCACCTCCAGCAGGTTGTGCTCGGAGACCGGCGCCACGCGGTATCCGCGCTGGCTTTCCATCGCCTCCACGAAGCCCTCGGCGGAGAGCCGCGAAAGCGCCTCGCGCAGCGGGCTCAGGCTCACGCCGAATTTCGTGCGCAGGTCGTCGAGCCGCAGCTTCTCGCCCGGCGGAATTTCGCCGGCGGCGATGAGCGTGCGAAGCCGCGTCGCGATGCCCGCGGCCAGCGTTCGGGTGCTGTCTTCTTCGTGCGTCGAATGCGATTTCATGTGGATCGATCCTTTTGCTTGACATCGATTATAGGACCAACCTACGATAAAAATCGATTTTGCATTTAGTCATCGATTTAATCAACGCGTCCAACAACCTTCGCCGTTCCATCGTCTTCAACGTCCAACCGCTTCTGCTCTTTTCGGGAGTCGAACCCATGAAGGCACTTCTCGTCCTCGCCGCCTTTGCCGTCGGCACGGCGCTGAACGCCGGCGCTGCGCTTGCGCAGTCCTATCCTTCCAAGCCGATCCGGATCATCGTGCCGGTTCCGCCCGGCGGCGCCACGGACACGATGACGCGGCATCTCGCCGACCAGCTCTCGCCGCGCCTGGGCCAGCCCCTCATCGTCGAGAACCGCCCGGGCGCGGGCGGCACCGTCGGCGCGGGCTTCGTCGCGAAGCAGGATCCCGACGGCTACACGATGCTCATGGGCTTCACCGGCACCATCGCCATCGCCGGCTCGCTCTACAAGTCGCTGCCGTTCGATCCGCTCAAGGACCTCGAGCCGGTGAGCATGATCGTGCTGAACCCGCTCGTGCTGGTGACGCGCGAAGGCCTTCCAGCCAAGGACGTGAAGGGCTACGTGGCGCTCGCGAAGCAGAAGGCGAACGGCATGACGTACGGCTCGCCCGGCAAGGGCTCGTCGATCCACCTCACGGGCGAGATCTTCGCGCGCGCGACCGGAACCCAGCTCCTGCACGTGCCCTACAAGGGAAGCGGCCCGGCGATGCAGGACCTCTACGGCGGACGCCTCGACAGCATCTTCGGCGACCTGATGCAGCTCATGCCGGTGATCCAGTCGGGCAAGGTCAACGCCATCGCGGTCACTTCCAGAAAGCGTAACCCGCTTCTCCCCAAGCTTCCGACCATCGCCGAGAGCGGCTACCCGGACTTCGAGGTCATCTCCTGGCACGGGCTCTTCGTGCCGGCCGGCACGCCGGCCGAAATCGTGGCGAAGCTTTACCGCGAGGTGAGCGCGACGCTGAAGGGCCCGGCAATGACGAAGTTCCTGACCGAGCGCGGCGGCGAGATCGTCGACCTGCCGCCGGCCGAGGCGAAGCAGTTCGTGCAGAAGGAAGCGGCGAGGTGGGCCGGCCGCGTGAAGGAAGTGGGCTTCACGCACGACTGATGCTTCCGCTCGCGCTCGAGGAGAAGCTCGCGCCGCAGAGGAGCGCGCTCGTCGTCATCGACATGCAGAACGACTTCTGCGCGAGCGGCGGCTACATCGACCGGGTCATGGGCAAGGACGTGCGCGCCGCCGCAGCGGCCGCGAAGGCGATCGGGACGCTCCTCGAAGCCGCCCGCGCCGCCGCCGTCCCGGTCGTGTGGCTGCGGGCGGACTACTCGCACGATCGCATCCCGGATTCGATGCGGGCCAAGCTGCAGGCGCGCGGCATCACCGCGGTGTGCTGCGCGCCCGGCAGCTGGGGCGCCCAATGGTTCGAAGTCGCGCCGGCCGACGGCGAAAGCGTGGTCACGAAGCACACCTACAGCGGCTTCGCCGGCACGGATCTCGCCGCGCGGCTCGAGGCGCTCGGCCGGCGCACGCTCGTCTTTACCGGCGTGCAGACGCAGGTGTGCGTCGAGTCGACGCTGCGCGACGCGCATTCGCTCGGCTATTTCTGCATCGTGCCCGAGGACGCGGTGGGCTCCCACACCCCGGCGCTCCACGAGGCGACGCTCAGCAACGTACGGTTTCTCTTCGGGGACGTCTGCACGGCCGCGCAGGTGTGCGGCGCGTGGGGGCAGGCCCCGAAGGTTGAAAGGAAAAGCCAGGCCGCATGAAAGAAACGCTCAACTTCATCGACGGAAAATTCGTTCCGTCCGCTTCGGGCAAGCGCTTCGAGAACCGCTGCCCGGTGGACAACCGGCTTGTCTCGCAGGTGCACGAGGCGGGACGGCCCGAGGTCGACGCCGCGGTGGCCGCGGCGCGCCGCGCGCTCTCCGGCCCGTGGGGCCGCATGGGCGTGCAGCAGCGCGCCGAGCTCCTCTACGCGGTGGCCGACGAGATCAACCGCCGCTTCGACGAGTTCCTGCAGGCCGAGGTCGCCGATACGGGCAAGCCCGTGTCGCTCGCCTCGCACCTGGACATCCCGCGCGGCGCGGCGAACTTCAAGATCTTCGCCGACACGGTGAAGAACGTCGCCACCGAGTTCTTCGAGGCGCCCACGCCCGACGGCGCGGGCATGATCAACTACGCCATCCGCGTCCCGAAAGGCGTGGTGGCGGTGATCTGCCCCTGGAACCTGCCGCTCCTCCTCATGACCTGGAAGGTCGGGCCGGCGCTCGCCTGCGGCAACACCGTGGTCGTGAAGCCCTCGGAGGAGACGCCCACCACGGCGACGCTCCTCGGCGAGGTGATGAACAGGGTCGGCGTGCCGGCGGGCGTGTACAACGTCGTGCACGGCTTCGGCCCCGACTCGGCGGGCGAGCTCCTCGCCGGCCACGAAGGCATCGACGCGATCACGTTTACCGGGGAGACGCGCACCGGCGCGGCGATCCTCGGCGCGGCCGCGCGCGGCATCAAGGCGACCTCCATGGAGCTCGGCGGCAAGAACCCGGCGCTCGTCTTCGCCGACTGCGACCTCGAGTCCGCCCTGGAGGCGACGACGCGCTCGGTCTTCGCCAACTGCGGCCAGGTGTGCCTCGGCACCGAGCGGGTCTACGTCGAGCGGCCGATCTTCGACGAGTTCGTGCGCCGCCTCGGCGACATCGCCCGCTCCATGAAGCCGGGCCGGCCGGAAGACAAGGCGACGAAGATCGGGCCGCTCATCTCCCTCGAGCACCGCAAGAAGGTGCTCTCGTACTACGAGAAGGCGAGAAACGAGGGCGCCGTCGTCGTGGCCGGGGGCGGCGTGCCGAGGATGCCCGACGAGCTCGCGCACGGCGCGTGGGTCGAGCCCACCGTCTGGACCGGCCTCCCCGAGACGAGCGCGGTGGTGCGCGAGGAGATCTTCGGCCCCTGCTGCCACGTCGCGCCGTTCGACACCGAGGAAGAGGCGATCCGCCTCGCGAACGACACGCCGTACGGCCTTGCCGCCGCCGTGCATACCACCAACCTCGCGCGCGCGCACCGCGTGGCCGCGCGCCTGGAGGTGGGCATCTGCTGGATCAACTCCTGGTTCCTGCGCGACCTGCGCACTCCCTTCGGCGGCGCCAAGCAGTCGGGCATCGGCCGCGAGGGCGGCGTGCATTCGCTGGAGTTCTATACCGAGCTGCGAAACGTGTGCATCAAACTCTGAACAAGGAAGAACCGACATGCTGACCGACAAGGAACGGCGCGAGGCCGTCGAGATCCTGCTCAACGCGGAGCGCGAGAAGAAGGCCGCGGTGCAGCTCTCCAAGACCTACCCGAAGATCGAGCTCGAGGACGCCTACGCGATCCAGCGGCTGGTGAACGAGGCGAAAGTGGCCGCGGGCTCGCGGATCATCGGCAACAAGATCGGCCTCACCTCGAAGGCGATGCAGGCTTCGTCGCAGATCGACGAGCCGGACTACGGCGTGCTGCACGACTACATGATGATCGAGGACGGTGCGAAGGTGCCCTTCGAGCGCTTCATCGTCCCGCGCGTGGAGCCCGAGCTCGTGTTCGTGCTCGGCAAGCCGCTCAAGGGCCCGGGCGTCGGCCTGCTCGACGTGCTGCGCGCGACCGAGTACGTGGTGCCCGCCATCGAGATCATCGACGCGAGGGTGCAGAACCCGCGCAAGATCTTCGACACCGTCGCCGACAACGGCGCCGCGGCGGGCCTCGTGCTCGGCGGGCGCCCGGTGGGCCCGATGGACGTGGACCTGCGTTGGGTCGGCGCGCTCCTCTACCGCAACGCCGACATCGAGGAGACGGGCGTCGCCGCCGGCGTGCTCGGCCATCCGGCGAATGCCATCGCCTGGCTCGCGAACAAGGTCGGGCGCTTCGGCGACACGCTCGAGCCCGGCCGCGTCATGCTCTCGGGCTCCTTCACCCGCCCGGTCTGGGCGCAGAAGGGCGATACCCTGCGCGCCGACTTCGGCAGCCTCGGCAGCCTCTCGGTCCAGTTCGTCTGATGCACGCGATCGACGTCCACGCGCACTGGTATCCCCGGCGCTTCCTCGAGCTCGTCTCCCGCCACGGCGCCGAGTTCGGGATCGAATGGCGCGAGATCGACGGCAAGGGCCCGCAGTTCAAGTGCGGGCACCTGACCACGGGGCCGCTCGGGCCGCACGCGATCGAGCTCGAGGCGCGGCTCGAGCGCATGGACGACCAGGGCGTCCACGCGCACGCGCTCTCGCTCTCGCAGCCGATGGTGTACTGGGCCGGGCGCACGCTCGGCGAGCGCCTCGCCGCGACCTACAACGAGGAGCTCGCGGCGGCGCACGCGCACTCGCCGAAGCGGCTCGTCGGCCTCGCGACGCTGCCGATGCACGAGCCCGACCTCGCCGCTCGCGAAGTCGACCGTGCGGCCCAGCTCCCCGGCATCCGCGGCTTCTACATGGCCACGAACGTCAACGGCCGCGAGCTCTCGGACCCCGCGTTCTTTCCGATCTACGAGCGCATCGAGGCGCTCGGGCTGCCGATCTTCCTGCATCCGCTCTTCGTCATCGCGGCCGAGCGGCTGCAGAAGTTCTACCTCACGAACCTGCTCGGCAACCCCTTCGAGAGCGCCGTGGCGGCCGCCCACCTCATCTTCGGCGGCGTGCTCGACCGCTTCAAGAAGCTCGACTTCGTGCTGCCGCACGCCGGCGGCGCCTTCCCCTGGCTGGTCGGGCGGCTGAACCGCGGCTGGGAGAAGCGCCAGGACCTGAAGCACATCCGGCATTCGCCGCTCGAATATCTGCGGCG
>CAYWSG010000014.1:0-23452 GCA_964461055.1 uncultured Enterobacteriaceae bacterium
GTCGGGCCGAGCCTCGGCCGCGAGAACATCGAGAAGGGCTTCCGGGCGACGATGTGGGGCTTCGTCGCGATCGTCGTCTTCATGTCGGTGTACTACTCGGTCTTCGGGGTGGTCTCCTCGATCGCGCTTTCCGTCAACCTGCTCTTCCTCATCGCCCTGCTCTCGCTCCTGCAGGCAACGCTCACCCTTCCGGGCATCGCCGCCATCGCCCTCACGCTCGGCATGGCGATCGACGCCAACGTACTTATCAACGAGCGCATCCGGGAGGAGCTGAGGGCCGGCGCGACGCCACAGGCCGCCATCGCCGCGGGCTATGAGCGGGCCTGGGGCACCATTCTCGACTCGAACGTCACCTCGCTCATCGCCGGCCTCGCGCTGCTCATCTTCGGCCAGGGGCCGGTGCGGGGCTTCGCGGTGGTGCACTGCCTCGGAATCCTCACGTCCATGTTCTCGGCGGTGACCGTCTCGCGCGCGATGGTGAACCTGATCTACGGGCACCGCCGGCGGGTCACGCGGCTCGCCATCGGCAACACCGCCTGGAAGTAACGAAACGGGAAAGCGCCAGCCATGGAATTCTTCAAGATCCGGCGAACCATCCCGTTCATGCGGTATGCGCTCGTCTTCAACGTCATCTCCGTCGTCACGTTTCTCCTCGCCGTCTTCTTCCTCGCCACCAAGGGCCTCAATTTCTCGATCGAGTTCACCGGCGGCACGCTGATCGAGGTCAGCTACCAGCAGTCGGCCGACGTCGAGGCCATCCGCTCGACGCTGGACAAGGCGGGCTACCAGGCGGAGGTGCAGAACTTCGGCTCCTCGAGGGACGTGCTGATCCGCATGCACATCGAGAAAGGCCAGTCGAGCGCGGATCTCTCCCAGAAAGTGCACGCGGTGCTGCGCGCCCAGGATCCCTCGGCCGAAGTGCGGCGCGTCGAGTTCGTCGGCCCGCAGGTCGGGCGCGAGCTCGCCGAGTACGGCGCCCTCGCGCTGCTGGTCACCGCGCTCGGCATCGTCGTCTACCTCTGGACGCGCTTCGAGTGGAAGTTCGGCCTGGCGGCGATCATCGCCAACATGCACGACGTCGTGATCATCCTGGGCTTCTTCGCCCTCTTCCAGTGGGAGTTCTCCCTGCCGGTGCTGGCGGCGGTCCTCGCGGTGCTCGGCTACTCGGTGAACGAGTCCGTGATCATCTTCGACCGGGTGCGGGAGTACATCCGGAAGCTCCGCAAGGCGACCATCGAGGAGGTCATCGACGGCGCCATCACCAGCACCATCTCGCGCACCATCATTACCCACGGCAGCACGCAGGTCATGGCCACCACGATGCTCCTCTTCGGCGGCCCGGCGCTGCACTACTTCGCCGTGGCGCTCACGATCGGCATCCTGTTCGGCATCTATTCCTCCGTCCTGGTCGCGGCCCCGCTCCTCCTGTGGTTCAAGGTCGACCGCGCCCACTTCATCAAGCCCCCCAAGAAGCGCGACCAGCACGACGGCGCGGTCGTCTAGGTTGCCGGCTTTGCGGCGGCAAAGCCGGATCCGATCGCCTTACCGCAGGATCTGCACCAGGTTCGAGTAGTCGTCAGTCCAGGTGCGCCAGTCCGGCCGATCCATGGCCGGCTCCGCGGCGTCCGCGATCCCGGGATGCCCGAGCACGGCGGGATCGCGGGACACGAGCACCCAGTCGCTGCTCGAGCGGCGGCTCGCGTCGTCCTCGGCGGGATCGTCGGACACCAGCGCGGCGTGCGCGCCCGCTTCGCGGGCAAGGCGAGCGACCACCGGCACGAGCTCGAGAAAGCGGTTCGAGACATGGAACGCGACGATGCCGTCGGGCTTCAGGTGGCGCAGATACGCCGCGAGCGCCTCGCGGGTGATCAGATGCACGGGGATCGCGTCGCCGGAGAAGGCATCCACGGCGAGGACGTCGAATCCCTGCGGTGGCTCGCGCTCGAGGGCAAGCCTCGCGTCGCCCACGGCGATCTCGATGGCGGCGTCGCTGTCGGTGAGGTAGCTGAACTCCGACCAGGCGATGTCCACCACCGAGCGGTCGACCTCGTAGAACCGGAAGACGTCGCCCTCGCGCCCGTAGGCCGCGAGCGTCCCGGTGCCCAGGCCCACCACGCCCACCCGCACCGGTCCGGCGAGCTGCTTCGCTTCGAGTGCCCGGCCGATGCCGGACGTTCCCTGGTAGTAGCTCGTGACGAAGCGGCGCCAGCCGCCCGTCTGGTACTGCTCGCCATGCATGATGGCGCCGTGCACCAGGCGGCGGAGGTGGCCGGCCTCGCCCGGCGAGCCGAATTCCTTCACCCGCAGCACCCCGTAGAAGCTGCGCGTCGAAAGCCGCACGTCCTCGTGATAGGCGAGCCCGTCGTACACCGCGCACCCGGTCACGGCGAGGAGCACCGCGAGGCTCGCCGCCTGCGCAAGCCGGTTGAGAGCGTTGAAGCGAAGCGCCGCGAGGAACGCGAGGACGACGAGGCCAATGCCGAGCTCGTAGTAGGCGTCGAACGCAAGCGGCGCAAGCACCGCGACGAACAATCCCCCCAGCGCGCCGCCGGCGGAAATGGCGAGATAGAAGCCGGTGAGCTTGCGCGGCGACGGCCGCAGCCGGTAGAGCTCGCCGTGGCAGAAAAGGCAGGCAAGGAAGAGTCCGCTCAGGAACACCGACAGCTGCAAACCCAGGTCGAACTCCAGGCGCGGATCGACCAGCAGCCACGCCATCGCGCCGGCGGCCGCGAGCACCGGAATCCAGAGGTGCCCGGGCCGGTACCAGTTGCGCCCGTCGAAGGCGATGATGAAGCTCAGGAGATAGAGCGTGAGCGGCGCGAGCCAGAGGAGCGGCACCGCCGCGACGTTCTGCGTCAGGTGGTTCGTGACCGCAAGCAGGAGCAGCGACCCCGTGGCGGAAAGCGCGATCCACAGCGCATACGGCTCCTTCGCCTTGCGCTGGACGGATGCGGCGGACGCACCCATCGAGCCCGGGGCAGGATGGCCTTTCTCGCCGGCGAACAGGCGGCCCGGGGGCGTCCGCCACGCCATCCCGGCGCACAGGACCGCGAAGCCGGCGAAGCCCCAGGACCACAATCGCACCTGCTCCTGCCCGGCGAGAAAGGGCTCGATCGCGAGCGGGTAGCCGACGAGCGCCCCGAGCGAGGCGAGATTCGACACGGCGAAGAGCCGGTACGGATTCGCGCCGGGCCGTGCGCGCGCGAACCAGGCCTGCAAAAGCGGGCTCGTGGCCGCGAGCAGGAAGTAAGGGACGCCGACGCTGGCAGAGAGAAGAAGCAGGATGCGGCTCACCGGCTCCTCGCCTCCGTCGGGTTTCCAGGAGGGATCGGGCGCGATCGGCAGGAGGACCACGGCGAGGGCGAGGAGCCCCGTGTGCACCGTCGCCTGCCGGCGGCCGCTCAGCCTTACGAGGCCATGGGCGTACGCGTATCCGGCAAGGAGCAGCGCCTGGAAAAACAGCATGCAGGTCGTCCAGACCGCTGCGCTGCCGCCGAACCACGGGAGGATGAGCCGCGCGACGAGCGGCTGCACCACGAACAGCAGGAACGACGACAGGAAGATGGTCGCGGCGTAGGACAAGGCGAAACGGCGGGCCGGGACGCGTCGAGGCGGAGGTTCGGGGCGGCGGTTCGAGCCGGGCCGCGTCCCTCAGGCGCGGCTCGCGAGCCTGGCGGCGAGGCCCGTGTACATCGCGGGCGTGAGCGCAAGGAGGCGCTTTCGCGCGGCGGCCGGGATGGGGAGCTTGCGCACGAAGGCCGCGAGCTCGGCCGGCCGCAGGCGCTTGCCCCGCGTCAGCGCCTTCAGCTTCTCGTAGGCCTCCGGGACCCCGTGGCGGCGCATGACCTGCTGCACCGCCTCGGCGAGGACTTCCCAGTTGGCCTCCAGGTCCTCCGCGAGCCGGGCGGGGTCTGCCTCGAGCTTCGCGAGCCCGCGCTGGCAGGCCGCATAGGCGAGCAGCGAATGACCGAGCGCCGTGCCGAGGTTGCGAAGCGCCGTGGAGTCGGAGAGGTCGCGCTGCCAGCGCGAGACCGGAAGCTTGTCGGCGAGGTGGCGCAGCAGCGCGTTGGCGATGCCGGCGTTGCCTTCCGAGTTCTCGAAGTCGATGGGATTGACCTTGTGCGGCATGGTGGAGGAGCCGACCTCCCCCGCCTTCAGCTTCTGGCGGAAGTAGCCGAGCGAAATGTAGCCCCAGAGATCGCGGTCGAGATCGAGGAGGATCGTGTTGGCCGCGGCGTAGGCATCGAGGAGCTCGCCGATCCAGTCGTGCGGCTCGATCTGCGTCGTGTAGGGATTGAACTGCAGGCCGAGGCTGCGGACGAAGCGCTGCGCGAAGCGCTCCCAGTCCACCTCCGGATAGGCCACCACGTGAGCGTTGTAGTTGCCGACGGCGCCATTGATCTTGCCGAGCGCGGTCACCCCCGCGATGCGGTCGCGGGCGCGCGCGAGGCGGCGGGCGAAGTTGCCCATCTCCTTGCCTAGCGTGGTGGGCGAGGCGGGCTGCCCGTGCGTCCGGGACAGCATGGGAAGCGCGGCATGCTTGCGCGCGAGGGCCCGCAGCGCCCGCACGAGGCCATCGAGCGCCGGCAGCATCACCTCCTCGCGCGAGCGCGCCAGCATGAGCGCGTACGAGAGGTTGTTGATGTCCTCGGAGGTGCAGGCGAAGTGCACGAACTCGAGCGAGCGCTGCACCTCGCGATTGGCGCCGAGCCGGTCCTTGATCCAGTACTCGATCGCCTTGACGTCGTGATTCGTCTGCGCCTCGATGCGCTTGATGGTCGCGGCGTCCTCCTCCGAGAAGTCCTCCAGGATGCGGGCAAAGGCCTCGCGCGTGGCCGCAGAGAAGGCGGGCAGCTCGCGGACCGCGCGCTCGGCGGCGAGGGCCTGGAGCCAGCCGAGCTCGACCTGGATGCGGTAGCGGATGAGCGCCTGCTCGCTGAAGTGCGCCCGGAGGGGATCGACGGTTGCGGCGTACCGGCCGTCGAGGGGAGACAGCGCGGCGAGCGGCGATGGCATGGGCGCCTATTATAAGGGCATGGCCGAAGCCGTCCGCCGGGAATCGCTGCAGAAGGTCGCCCGCGAGGCGCGCGCATGCCGCTTCTGCGAGGCGCGCCTGCTGGTGAAGCCGCGTCCCGTCTTCCTCGCCGGTGCGACGGCCCGGCTGCTGATCGTCGGTCAGGCGCCGGGGCGGCGCGTGCACGAAACGGGCCTTCCGTGGAACGATCCGTCCGGCGACGTGCTGCGCGAATGGCTCGCGATCGACCGTGCCGCCTTCTACGACACGCGCCGCGTTGCCATCGTGCCGATCGGCCTCTGCTATCCGGGGACGGTGGACGGGGTCGACCTGCCGCCCTGCCCGGACTGCGCGCCGCGCTGGCAGCCGCGCTTCCGCGCCGCGCTACCGCGGATCGAGCTTACCCTGCTCGTCGGGTCCTATGCGCAGGCGTATTACCTGGGGGCGCGGCGCAAGGCGAGCGTCGCCGAGACGGTCCGCGCCTGGCGGACGTATCTCCCGCAGTTCTTCGTGCTGCCACATCCGAGCTGGCGGAACAAGGCATGGATCGCCCGCAACCCGTGGTTTGCAAACGTTGTCATCCCGGCCCTGAGGCGGCGCGTTCATGCGATATTGCGAACTGTATAATCCGCGCCCGCCATGAAGCTCCTCGCCGCCGCCGTCAGCCCGTTCACCCGCAAAGTCCGCGTCGTCCTCGCCGAGAAAAGGATCGATTGCGAGCTCGAGCTCGTCGACGTGCGGCCCATCGAGAACCCGGTCAACGCGCACAATCCGCTCGGCAAGATCCCGACGCTCCTGCTCGACGACGGCACGGCGCTCTACGACTCGCGCGTGATCGTCGAATTCCTGGACAGCGTCTCGCCCATCAGCCGCCTCATTCCCGACGGCACGCGCGACCGCGTGGCGGTGCGCCGCTGGGAGGCGCTCGCCGACGGGGTGCTCGACGCCGGCATCCTCATCCGCTACGAGCTCGCCCGCCCGGCCGCGGAGCAAAGCGGGGACTGGATCGCCAAGCAGCTCGCGCGCATGCACCGCGGCATGCGCGCCATGGAAGAAGACCTCGCCGATCGCCCCTGGTGCCAGGGCGAGCGCTACTCGCTCGCCGACATCGCGGTAGGCTGCTGCTTCGGCTACCTCGAGTTCAGGCGGCCCGGCGGCGTCGACTGGCGCGCCGGCTATCCGCAGCTCGCGCGGCACTACGAGAAGCTGATGGAGCGGCCCGCCTTCGCCGATACCGCGCCCGAGGAGCCCCAGGCGCTCAGGCAATAATCCCGCCCCCCAGGCAAGCCTCGCCGTCGTAGAGCACGACCGACTGCCCGGGCGTCACGGCCCACTGCGGCTCGTCGAACGCCACCCGGAGCGACTGCGCCCCGGCTTGGTCCAGCGTACAGGCGGCGTCGGCCTGTCGGTAGCGCGTCTTGGCCGAGTGCCGGGCCGGGACGGCGGGCGCCCGGCCGCTCACCCAGCTCGCGTCGGCCGCCTCGAGCGAGCGCTTCATGAGCAGCGGATGGTCGTGCCCCTGCACGACCACGAGCTCGTTCGTCGCCATGCGCTTCTCGGCGACGTACCAGGCCTCGCCCGGCATCGCCTTCTGGCCGCCCACGCCGATCCCCTTGCGCTGGCCGATCGTATAGAAGGCAAGGCCGATATGCTCGCCGAGCACCCGGCCCGCGTCGTTCACGATGGGTCCGGGCTCGCGCTTCAGGTAGCGGTTCAGGAACTCGCGGAACGGCCGCTCGCCGATGAAGCAGATGCCCGTCGAGTCCTTCTTGGCATGGTTCGGCAGCCCGGCCTCCGAGGCGATGCGGCGCACCTCGGCCTTGCGCAGCTCGCCCACGGGGAAGAGCACCCGCGCGAGCTGCTGCTGGTTCAGGCGGTGCAGGAAGTAGCTCTGGTCCTTCGCTTCGTCCCTGCCGCGAAGCAGCCGGTACGCGCTTCCGTCGAACTCGGTCCGCGCGTAGTGTCCCGTCGCGATACGCTCGGCGCCCAGCCGCATGGCGTGGTCGAGGAAGGCCTTGAACTTGATTTCGGCGTTGCAGAGGACATCGGGGTTGGGCGTGCGCCCGGCCGAGTATTCGCGCAGGAAGTCCGCGAAGACGCGGTCCTTGTACTCGGCCGCGAAATTGACTGCCTCGAAGTCGATGCCGATCACCTCGGCCGCCGAGGCGGCGTCGACGAGGTCTTCGCGCGTCGAGCAGTACTCGTCGTCGTCATCGTCCTCCCAGTTCTTCATGAAGAGCCCGGTGACCTCGTGCCCCGCGCGCTTGAGAAGAAGCGCGGCGACCGACGAATCGACGCCGCCCGACATGCCCACCACGACTTTCATCGGAATCCGGCCGCGAAGAGCTCGAGGGGATAGCGCCGCCCGGCGAGGTAGTCCTCGACGCATTGGGCGACCAGCGGGGAACGATGCTGCGCCGCGCGCGCCTCGAGCTCCGCGGGCGTGAGCCAGTGCAGCGCCACGATCTCCTTGTCGAGCGCGCGGCCGTCGTCCACGCCCGCGAGCTCGCCCGCGAAGCAGAACCTCAGGAAAGTCACGTCCTTGGCCGCGTAGTGCCAGCGGTAGACGCCCACGAGCGAGGTGGGCGTAAAGCGATGCGCCGTCTCCTCCAGCACCTCCCGGGTGCAGGCCGCCATGAGCGACTCGCCCGGGTCGAGGTGGCCGGCCGGCTGGTTGAGCACGCGCCGGCCGTCGCTCACCTCCTCCACGAAGAGGAAGCGGCCGTCGCGCTCGATGACCGCCGCCACGGTCGCGGAGGGCTTCCAGACGTCCATCGCTTCGTTTCCTTGCTGCCCGGAGTTCTTTCGTCCGCGCCTCAGGCGGCCTTCCGGGTGTTCTTCCGGATGAACTGCGCCATGCGCTCGATGCCTTCCTCGATCGCCTGCTTCGAAGCGGCGTACGAGAAGCGCACGTGCTGGCCCTCGCCGGGCACGCGGGCGCCGAAGTGGATGTCGGCGAGCACGGCGACGCCGGCCTCGTTCAGCAGTCGCTTGCGGAATTCCTCCGAGTCCTCGGCGCCGATCCGGCGGCAGGCCTCGGTGACGTTCGGCCAGGCGTAGAAGGCGCCGCCCGGGGTGCGGCAGGTCACGCCCGGCACCTCGTTCAGGAGCCTCACGATGAGATCGCGTCGCTCGAGGAAGCTCTGCTTCATGGCCTCGGCGGCATCCTGCGGGCCGTTCACCGCCTCGAGCGCCGCCCACTGGCTGATCTGCGAGGCGCAGGAGTCGGTGTTCGTGATCCAGCGGGTGAACACGGGCGCGAGCACCGGATTGGAGGCGAAGCCGATGCGCCAGCCGGTCATCGCCCAGGTCTTGGAGGCGCCGTCGGACAGGATGGTGCGCTCGTACATGCCCGGGACCTGGGCGATCGAATAGAACTCGCCCTCGTAGGCGAGGCGGCAATAGATCTCGTCGGCGTACACCCAGACGCGGGGGTACTTCTCCAGCAGGCGGGCGATCTCGTGCAGGTCGGCCTTCGACAGCGACCCGCCCGTCGGGTTGTGGGGGTAGTTGAGGATGAGCAGGCGCGTCCTGTCGTTCAGCTTGCTCTCCAGGTCGGCGAGGTCGAAGCGGAAGTCCTTGGACTCGTGCAGGTGGATGGGCACCGGCTTTGCGCCGTTCGCGACGATCTGCGACTCGTAGATCGGAAAGCCCGGGTTCGGGTAGATGACCTCGTCGCCGACGCCGTAATCCGTGGTGGAGAGGATGGCGTAGGCGATGAAGGGCTTCGCGCCGGCGCCGATCACCACGTCCTCGGGCCTGATCGGCAGGCCGCCGCGCATGCCGGCCAGGTAGCGAGCCACCGCCTGACGCAGCTCGTCGATGCCCGCCGAGGGCGTGTAGCCGTGCTTGCCGTCGCGGATCGCCCGGATTGCGGCCTCCTGGACGTTCGCCGGCGCCGGGAAGTCGGGCTGGCCGATGCAGAAGCTGATGATGTCCCGGCCCGCCCGCGCGAGCGCGTTCACCTCCGCGAGCACGACGAAGGCGTTTTCGGTGCCGAGGGTGGCGGCGCGGCGGCTGATGGCGGTCATAGGGCGCGAATCAAGCGGACGAAGGAAAGAGCCCCGATTTTATCGGAGTAACATGCGGGCCCAACATGCTCGTCAACTGCGTGGCTTACCGGGAGGGCCGCAAGCTCGCCGACATCGACAAGCGCCAGATCAGCGAGTTCCTGGCGCAGCCGGGCACGTTCGTCTGGGTGGCGCTGCACGACCCGAGCGACGAGGAGCTTCTCGAGATGCAGGAGGAGTTCGGGCTCCACGAGCTCGCCATCGAGGACGCGCGCCACGGCCACCAGCGCCCCAAGATCGAGGAGTACGGCGACTCGCTCTTCGTCGTCGTCAACACCGTGGAGATCGAGGGCGAGGAGCTGAAGCGCGGCGAGATGGACATTTTCGTCGGGCGCAACTACATCCTTTCGGTGCGCCAGCGCAGCGAGCGCGGCTTCAAGGACGTGCGCCAGCGCGCCGAGCGCGACCCGGAGCTCCTGAGCCACGGCTCGGGCTTCGTCCTCTACACCCTCATGGACGCCGTGGTCGACCGCTACTTCCCCGTGCTCGACACGATCGAGATGGAGCTCGAGGCGGCCGAGGAGCAGCTTTTCTCGGGACATTCGCCGCGCGCCAACATCGAGTCGCTCTACTACGTCAAGCGCAAGCTCGCGACCCTGAAGCACGTCGCCGGCCCGCTCCTCGAGACGAGCAACCGGCTCTTCGGCGGGCGCGTGCCTCCCATGTGCGTGGGCCTCGGCGACTACTTCCGCGACATCTACGACCACCTCGTGCGGCTCAACCAGTCGATCGATTCGCAGCGCGACACGGTGAACACCGCCATCCAGGTGAATCTCGCCATGATCACGATCGGCGAGAGCGAGGTCACCAAGCGCCTCGCCGCCTACGCCGCGCTCGTCGCCGTGCCGACCATGATCGCCGGGATCTACGGCATGAACTTCCAGCACATGCCCGAGCTCGACTGGGCCTTCGGCTACCCGCTCGCGGTCGGCATCATGATCGCCATCGACGCGATCCTCTTCTTCCGCTTCCGCAAGGCCGGGTGGCTCTAGCGCCTAGAGCCTGAGCTCCGCCCGGACGGCGTCCCAGGTCACGGCCACCAGCGTCTCCGAGGGCCGCTCGACGAGCCCGAGCTCCGCGAGCCGCGTGACGTCGGTATGGACGTTCTTGTAGTTCCGGCCAAGCCGCCTGGCGAGCTCGTAGATCGAGAGCGGCCCTTCCTTCCTGAGCCGCTCGAGGAGCGCCCAGCGCGCGCTCGTCAGGAGCCTCGTGAGCAGCGGAAGGTCCTCCACGAGGAGCACGTGGAAGGGCTCCGGCGCGCGGCCCTCGGCGCGGCGGTTCCAAACGGCCTCGAAGCGGTCGAGCGCGTCCGCGGGCGGCCCGACCCGGAGCTCCAGCCTAGCCGCCAAGGCGCCCTCCCGCCGCACGCACGTCCCGCTCGAAGTCGTAGCGCAGCTGCTCGACCGAGCGGAACTCGTAGGGCGCCCAGCGGCCGCCCGCGAGCCGCCGGCGCCCGTTCGCGTACTCCACGAGCGTGCCGTAGCGCAGGCGGTAGCCGCCGTCGTCGCTCACCTCGACGAGAAGCTGCCCGCCCCGGAAGACGGCGATTTCCCGGTACAAGATCATATGGCCTATGATGCCATATAAAGGCCTGCTGTAAACTCGCGCAGTGAGGGACTTTTTCAACCTTTACAGCCACGGGTTCGCGCGCGTCGCCGTCGCGGTGCCGACGGTGCGTGTCGGCGACCCGCGGCACAACCTGGAAGCGACCCTCACGCTGCTCCGGGAGGCGGCGAGGAAGCGCGCCGTGCTCGCGGTGTTTCCGGAGCTGGGGCTCTCGGCCTACTCGTGCGAGGACCTTTTCCACCAGCAGGCCCTCATCGAGGCCTCGGAGGCCGCGCTGGCGAAGCTCCTCGTCGCGAGCCGCAGCATCCCCGTGGCCGCGCTCGTCGGCCTGCCGGTCGCGCTGGACGGCGTTCTCTACAACTGCGCCGCGCTCGTGTGCCAGGGGCGCCTGCTGGGCGTGGTGCCGAAGCGCTACCTGCCCAACTACCGGGAGTTCTACGAGGCGCGCCAGTTCACCTCCGGCGACGCGAGCATCCGCGGGGAGGTCATCCTTGCGGGACAGCGCGCGCCCTTCGGCGGCAACCTGCTTTTCCGCTGGGAGGAGAACCCCGCGTTCATGCTGCACGCCGAGATCTGCGAGGACCTCTGGGTCCCGGTGCCGCCCTCCTCCCTGGCCGCGCTCGCCGGCGCGACGGTGATCGGCAACCTCTCCGCCTCGAACGTCGTGATCGGCAAGGACGCCTATCGGCGCCTCCTCGTCGCCAGCCAGTCGGGCCGTTGCATGGCCGCCTACCTCTACAGCGCCGCCGGGCAGGGCGAATCCACCACCGACCTTGCCTGGGACGGCCATGCGCTCGTATACGAGAACGGCAACCTCCTCGCAGAGTCGGGCCGCTTCTCGCGCGAGCCGCAGCTCGTCCTGGCGGACGTCGACCTCGGACGGCTCGCCGCCGACCGGATGCGGCAGAACACCTTCGCCGAGGCGGCGAGGGCACACCGGGCCGCGCTCGAGTCCTTCAGGACCATCGCGTTCTCGCTGGCGGTTCCCCGGGGCAGGATCCTGCTCGAAAGGAGCATCGAAAAGCTGCCTTACGTCCCGGCCGATCCCGCCACCCGCGAGGCGCGCTGCGAGGAGGTGTACCGCATCCAGGTCCAGGGCCTCGCGACGCGGATGCATGCCACGGGCACCCGCAAGCTCGTCATCGGCGTCTCCGGCGGGCTGGACTCCACGCAAGCGCTCATCGTCTGCGCGCGCGCCATGGACGAGCTCGGGCTGCCGCGCGGAAACATCCTCGCCTACACGATGCCGGGCTTTGCCACTTCCACCCGCACGCGGAACCAGGCCTGGCAGCTCATGCGCGCGATCGGCGCCACGGCCGAAGAGATCGACATCCGGCCCTCGTGCCTGCAGATGCTGAAGGACATCGGCCACCCTTATGCGAAGGGCCGCAAGGTCTACGACATCGCGTTCGAGAACGTGCAGGCGGGCGAGCGCACGAGCCATCTCTTTCGCCTTGCCAACCGCCACGGCGCCTTCGTAGTCGGCACGGGAGACCTGTCCGAGCTCGCCCTCGGCTGGGCCACCTACGGCGTGGGTGACCAGATGTCGCACTACAACGTGAACGCAAGCGTGCCGAAGACGCTGATCCGGCACCTGATCGGCTGGGTCGCCGCTTCGGACGAGTTCGGCCCGGAAGTCAAGCGCGCGCTGCAGCGGGTGCTCGACACCGAGATCAGCCCGGAGCTCGTCCCCGGAAGCCAGAGCACCGAGGCCACCGTGGGGCCTTATGAGCTGCAGGACCTGCACCTCTACTACACGCTGCGCTACGGCTATGCGCCGTCGAAGGTCGCCTTCCTCGCCTGGCATGCGTGGCAGGACAAGTACAAGCTCGCCGAAATCAAGAAGTGGCTCGGCGTGTTCCTGCGCCGCTTCTTCCAGACGAGCCAGTTCAAGCGAAGCGCCATGCCGAACGGCCCCAAGGTCGGCTCCGGCGGCTCGCTCTCGCCGCGCGGCGACTGGCGCGCGCCCTCCGACGGCAACGCCGACATCTGGCTCGCCGACCTGCGCAACGTCCCCGATCGCTAGGTCACCTTCCGGAAGGCGAGCATCGCGCCCAGCCGCGCGGAGGCGCCGTGATAGAAGCCGGCCTGCGAAGGCCCACCGCGGCCGTTGCGGAACGTGCCGAACACGATGTCCCAGAGCGGCAGGTCGGCATAGTTGTGCCGGTGGATGCCGCGGCCATGGTGGATGGCGTGGCTTTCGGGCCGCTGGACGAGGTAGCCGAGCCACGCGGGCGTGCGAATGTTCGCGTGCTGGAAGGCCGCGTTGAAGGCGAGGAATGCCCCGGCGATCGCGCCCGCCTCCGGAGAGAGCCCGAGCAGCGGATAGAAGGCGAGCACCGCCCAGGACGTGAAAAGCGCCGCATCGACCGGATGCAGGTAGTAGGCGCCGAAGACGTCGAGGCTCTCGGCACTGTGGTGCATCTGGTGCCCGAGGCGCCAGAGCCAGTCCCAGCCGTGCGCGGCGCGGTGATACCAGTAGTGCAGGAACTCGTAGGCCAGGATGCCAGCCAGGGCGCCTCCCCATGTTCCGAGCGCCGCGCCATCGACGAGACTCCATTGCGGCAGCAATATTCCCCACAGGCGGCCGACCGCCAGGGAGACGCCGAACACCGCGAGCGAGACGGCGAGCGCCCGGAGGCGCCAGCCGCGGACGGCTTCGAAGCGCCGCGCGGGCCATGCGAGCTCCATCAGGCCAAACGGCACGAGGAGAATGAGCGAGTAGTAGTCGGCGTAGTCGAGCAGCATGGAAGACTCCGGCTTGAGAGGCTCCGCATGCTACGGGTACGCGGCAACAGGGCTATTGCCGCCGTGTATGGAAGTGTTTCCGGGACGTAGCTACTCGAGGAACTTCAGGAGCGGGGCGTAGCCGCCCGCTTTCAAGTCCCGCCCGCGCGCCGCGACGACGTCGGCGTTGCCCTCGCAGCCATGGCCGTCGACAAGGCGATTCATGAAGTTGAAGAGGCACGTCGTGAGAACGGCATCGTGCAGCGCGCGCTCGCTCCAGCCTGCGGCGAAGACGGCGTCGGCGTCGGCCTGAACGAGCTGGTGCGGAGACAACGTGAGAAGCCGCACGTACTGCAGGAGCGGCAGCAGGTTCTCGTCGACGCCCGAATGCTCGAGGTCGACCACCATCTTCTCCAGCATTCCCGCCGGCAGGCCGTAGGCCCGGGCGGTCTCCGCGTGCACCCCGACGCAGTACTGGCAGTCGTTCAGGCCGGAAACGAAGGCCGCGATGAGCTCGTGCTGCGCCGGTGTCAGCGGCGAGTCCCCGCGCATGAGGCGCTCGTGGAGCTCGATGAGCGAGCGCCCGACCGTCCTGTTCAGTTGCAGGATGTGCCGGACGCCCGCGTCTTCAGGCAGGGACTTGAAGAATGGCAACCCGGCCCCTTCAGCGAAGCGCCGCCTTGGCGAGCGCCTGGACGTTGAAGCCCTGGCAGTCGTTCCCGCAGCCGTACTCCTTGCCCGCCTCCACGGCGCGCCGGTAGTACGTTTTCGCGGCCTGCGCGAGCCCGAGACCCCTGGCGGCCTCGCCGAGCATGAAGTAGGAAAGGTCGCTGAGGTAGCCCGTCTGCATCACCGAGACCGCGAGGTCGCGCCAGCGCTTCTCGGCATGCAGCTTCTTCCAGTCGTCCTTGCGCCGGTTGTAGTTGAACGTGCACTGCACGCCGCGGCACTCGAACCTGGCCTCGCCGCTCGTGAACCGCTCGTAGGGCTCGGCAAGGAAGGTGAGCGTGCCACCCTCGGCGGCCACCTTGGCGGCGTACTCCTCGCGCGTCGGCTCGCCCGGCCGCGCGACCACGCGCTCGTTCGCCGCCTGGCGAGAGACGAGGAAGGAAGGCGCGTCGACCGGATTCTTCTTCGCCGCCACGTAGAGCGGCCGCACCTGGTCGGCGAGCGCCTTCAGCCGCGCCGCACGGTTCTCGGGAGAGGGGTGCGTGGAAAGAAACTCCGGCGGGCTGGAGCCGCCCAGCTTGCCCATCTTCTGCCAAAGGGTGACGGCGGCGTCCGGGTCGTAGCCCGCCCGCGCGGCGAGCTCGATGCCGATCTGGTCCGCCTCGGATTCGCCCTCGCGGCTGTTGGGCAGCTGGATGGCCGTGAGCGCGGCGAGCTGCATGCCGGTGAGCGCCACCTGCCCGCCCGCGCCCTCGGTGCGGCTCGAGAGCAGGATGGCGGCGAGCGTCGTGCCGAGCCCCACGCCCATGGCGACGGACATGCGCTCGGCGGTGTGGTTGGCGAGGGCATGGCCGATCTCGTGCCCCATGACCTGGGCGATCTCGTCGTCGGTGGCGTTGAGCTTCTCCCACATGCCGCTGTAGATCGCCATCTTGCCGCCCGCCATGCAGAAGGCGTTGACGGTCTTGGGGTCGTCGATGAGCTCCACCTGCCAGTCCCAGCTCGCCGTCTCGGGACGGAAGCGGACCGCCTGCGCGATCAGGTCGTCGGTGATCTTGCGCACCCTGCGCGCGCGGGGCGTGTCGGTCTCGATCTGCTTCTTCTTGTCGAGCTGCCCCATCATCTGGCTGTAGGCGACGGCGGACTCGCCGATCGCCTGCTTTTCGGAGACGACGATGAACTGGCTGCGGCCCGTCATGGTGTTGGTCGCGCAGCCGGCCAGTCCGATCGCCGCGGCGAGCGCGAGCGTGCCGAGCCGGGTTCCGACGCTTCTCATGGCAGGCGATTGTAAGGGCCTCGCCATACGCCCCGCTGTAACAAGAGGTAACGGGCCGGCCCTAGGCCGCCTTGCGCAGCTCCACCGGGTCGACGCCAAGGGCGGTCCGGACCGCGTCGTCCACCTGGTCGAGAAAGACGAACTCGAGCTTCTCCCGCGCCTCCTTCGGCACGTCCTCGAGGTCCTTCTCGTTGCGCCTGGGCAGCATCACGCACTTGATGCCCGCACGCAGGCCGGCGAGCGTCTTCTCCTTCACGCCCCCGATCGGCAGCACGAGGCCCCGCAGCGAGATCTCGCCGGTCATCGCGACGTCGTGCCGCACGGGCTTGCCCGAGAGGAGCGAGACGAGCGCGGTGAACATCGCCACCCCGGCGCTCGGGCCGTCCTTGGGCGTAGCCCCGGCCGGGACGTGGACGTGGATGTCCACCTTGTCGAGGGACTCGTTGGTGAAGGTCTTGGCGAGCGTGAGCGCCGCCTGTGCCGATTCCTTCATGACGTCGCCGAGCTGGCCGGTGAGGATCAGCTTGCCCGAGCCGGGCACGCGCGAAGCCTCGATGAAGAGGATGTCGCCCCCGACCGACGTCCAGGCGAGGCCCGTGGCGACGCCCGGCACGGCCGTGCGCTGCGCGACCTCGCTCTCGAAGCGGCGCGGGCCGAGGATCGGCGCAAGGTCCTCGGGGCCGATCTCGAGCTTCTTCGTGCCCTCCTCGGCGAAGCGCATGGCGACGTGGCGCAGCACCGAGCCGATCTCGCGCTCGAGGTTGCGCACGCCCGCCTCGCGCGTGTAGTCGCGGATGATCGTGCGCAGCGCCTCGTCGGTGATGCGCACGCTCTCGGCCTGCTCGTCCCCGCTTGCGAGCCCGTTCGCCTCCAGCTGGCGCTTCACGAGGTAGCGCTTGGCGATCTCGAGCTTCTCCTCCTCGGTGTAGCCGGGGAGCTGGATGACCTCCATCCGGTCGCGGAGCGGCCCGGGAATCGTGTCGAGCATGTTCGCCGTGGTGATGAACATCACCTTCGACAGGTCGTAGTCCACCCCGAGGTAGTTGTCCCGGAACTTGGAGTTCTGCTCCGGGTCGAGCACCTCGAGCAGCGCGCTCGACGGATCGCCATGGAAGCCGCCCTGCCCGAGCTTGTCGATCTCGTCGAACATGATTACGGTGTTTCGCGACTCCGCGCGGCGGATCGCCTGGATCACGTTGCCGGGAAGCGCGCCGATGTACGTGCGCCGGTGGCCGCGGATCTCCGCCTCGTCGTGCACGCCGCCGAGCGCGATGCGCTGGAACTTGCGCCCGGTCGCCCGCGCGATCGACTGGCCGAGCGAGGTCTTGCCCACGCCCGGAGGGCCGACGAAGCACAGGATCGGGCTCTTGCCGTTCGGGTTGAGCTTGCGCACGGCGAGGTGCTCGAGGATGCGCTTCTTGATCTTCTCGAGGCCGAAGTGGTCCTCGTCGAGGATGCGCCGGGCCTCCGCGATGTCGATGGGCTTCGCCGGCTCGTCCTTCCACGGCAGCTCCGAGATCCACTCGAGATAGGTGCGCAGCATCGAGCCCTCGGCGCTGCCCTCGCCCATGCGCTCGAGGCGCTTGAGCTCCTTCGTGGCGTGCTTCAGCACGTCCTCGGGCATGCCCGCTTCCGCGATGGTCTTGCGCAGCTCCTCGATCTCGGCGTTGCCGTCCTCGCCCTCGCCGAGCTCCTTCTGGATCTGGCGCATCTGCTCGCGCAGCACGTGCTCGCGCTGGCGCTCGTCGAACTGCCGCCGCGTCTTCTCGCCGATCTCCTTGGAGATGCGCAGCACCCCGACGCGCTCGCCGAGGAGCTCCAGTACCTTGTCGAGGCGCCGCTTGAGGTCGAAGGTCTCGAGGAGGTCCTGCTTGTCCTCGCTTTTCACGTCGAGGAGGTTCGCCACCATGTCCGCAAGCAGCGTCGGCGAAGCGACGCCCTGCACGACCACGGCGAGCTCCTCGGGCACGTTGGGCAGGAGCGAGAGCGCCTCGGTCGCCTGCTCCTTGAGCTGCAGGAACCGCGCTTCGATTTCGGGCTGCTTCACTTCGTCGGCTGCTTCGGCCGCCTCGACGAACTGCACGCGCGCGACCATGAAGGGCCAGCCCTCCAGGAACTCGAGCACGCGGAAGCGCGACTGGCCCTGCACCACGAGATGGTGCGCGTTGTCCGCCCCGGTGATGTAGCGCACCACCTGGCCGGCCGTGCCGACCCAGTAGAGGTCCTCGGGACGCACGTCGTCCTTCTGCGCCTCGCGCTGCAGGAGAAAGCCGATCCGGCGCTCGCTGCGCACCGCCTCCTGCGCGGCCGCTACCGAGCCGCGCCGCCCCACCGTGACGGGCGAGATCACGCCCGGGAAGAGCACGGTGTTGCGCATCGGGATGATGATCAGCGCGTCCTCGGGGACGGGCTTGCGCGCCGCTCCGCGGGCCGCGGAAGTCGCGGCGCCCGCGCGCGCTTCGTCGGGCGCGTCGGCGAGGGTCCTGTTTTCTTCGTTGGGGTTCATGCGCCTTCGATCCTCCGGAAAACCAGTGTCAGTACGCCATCGACCAGGGACTTGCCACTCAGCGCGATGGGCGCGTAGGGATCCTCGAGCGGCAGCTCGATGCGCCGCTCGAAGCGGCCATAGGGGATCTCCACGCGGTGGATATGCGCGCCGCCCTCCCGGCAGGGAAAAGGCCGCAGCGCCGACACCGTTATGCCGCCCGCGTCGACGCCCACCGTGATGGCGTCAGGCGCCACGCCCGGCAGGGCCACGTGCACGCGCAGCTCGCCGTCGGCCTCGACGACGTCCACGGGCGGCTCCCAGGACGGAGCGCCGTGCGGCGGGGCGAAGAATTGGCGATGGAGCCGGTCGGCGCGCTCCAGCATCGAGAGCGCCTCGCTCCACATCCAGGTCGAAAGATCTCGGCTCTTCACGGGCTTTAGATGGCGGCAGAAGGCCGCCAAATCAAGCCCGGTGCAAGAACGGTTCCCGAGTCAGGGAGTTACAGCTGAAACCGGCGAACCGGGAACAGGAAGAGGCTTTACCGCTTGCCCCGGTAAGGGGTCTTGCGCTGCGGGTTGCGCGGCGCGTAGGGGTGGTCCAGGTGGCGGAAGCTGATGCGTCCGCGCGTCACGTCGTAGGGCGACATCTCGAGGCTGACGCGGTCGCCCGCGATGATCCGGATGCGCCGCTGGCGCATCTTGCCGCCGGCGTACGCGAGGACCTCGGCGCCGTTCGCGAGCTGCACTCGAAACTGGGTGTTCGGCAGGACTTCCTGCACGGTTCCTTCCATGGTGATCATGTCTTCCTTCAATCGATAGCCTTTCTCGGCGCAAGCCTGCGGGCGCGCCGGGTTTCGTTGCGGGTGAGTCGGATGCGGGCAGTATTTCTACTGCGGGCGGGAACTGCTGCGACGTACGCCGATTATACCTGCTCCAGCAGCCACTTGCGGAACTCGACGACGGAGGGCCGCTCGGCGATGACCTCGGGGCACACGAGCCAGTACGCGCCGGGCGGCTTGAGCTCCATGCTGAACGGCGCGCAAAGCCGCCCCGAGGCGATATCGGCGTTCACGAGCGGCCGCAGCGCGAGCGCGACGCCGAGCTTCTGCGAAGCGGCCTCGAGCGAGAGGATGTTCGACGAGAAATGCGGCCCTCGGCTCCCGTCGACGCGATCGCCCACGCGCGCCATCTCGAGCCACTTCTGCCATGCATCGCCGCCGGCCACCGCGTCCATGGCATCGTCGTGCAGAAGCACGTGGTTCGCGAGGTCCTCGGGGCTCGTGAGGCCCTTCTCCTCCACGAGCTCCGGCGCCGCGACGACTGCCATGCTGACCTCGAAGAGCTTGTCGGCGCGATAGCCCGGGTAGTCGCCCGAGCCGAGGTGAATCTCGACGCCGGAGACCTCTTCGCGCAGGTCCAGGCTGCTCATGAGGGCAGGCGAGTCGAGCGCGCCGGCGTCCACCATCTTGCTCGAGGCGACCACGCGCACCTCGATCTTCGGCGCGCGGCGGGCGAAGTCGGCGAGGCGCGGCATGAGCCAGCGAGCCGTGAACACGGGCGGCGCGGTGATGATGAGCTCGGTCTCGCGGCCGCGCTCGCGGATGACCTCGACGGCCGCGGCAAGGGCGTCGAAGCCTTCGCGCAGCCGCGGCAGGCAGGCGCGGGCGGCCTCGGTGAGCTGCACGCCGCGGCCTGCGCGGCGGAAAAGCTCCACGCCCAGGTATTCCTCCAGGCTTTTCACCTGGTGGCTGACGGCTGCCTGCGTGATGCTGAGTTCGTTGGCCGCTTCCTTGAACGACAGGTGCCGGGCGGCGGCCTCGAACACCCGCAAGGCGTTGAGCGGCGGGAGTCGGTAAATCACGCGAACGGTGTCACGCGATCGATGAGCTTATGTAATGAGTGACGTTAGAAAGCATCGTTTGTTATTGCTACATCAAGGCCTTATCTTCCATTCGTGAACGAAACCGAACCGAAACGAACGGAAGGAATGACGATGAGACCGATCAGAATCCCCACTGCCGAGGAATTGTACGCGCTGGAGCAGCAGGCCCAGCGCGTTCGGGCCGAAGAGCTCGGCCGCCTCACGCGCGCGGCCGTACGCCGGATCCGGGAAGGCTTCCAGGCCATTCTCGCCCGCAAGCCGGCGCGCCCTGCCGCATCCCAGGTACGCCGGGAGGTGCGCCATGCGTAAGCTCGACCGCAACTTCTGGCGCAAGGCGCTGCGCTCGCTGCCTGCCCCCGTGCAGGCGCGGTACGCCGGCTACTTCGAGGCCGCGGAACGCTGGGAACTCGCGCTCGACGAAATCATCGAATGGGTTTCGCGCGTGAAAGCCCGGGTTTCCAGCAGGGTTGCGCACGCCTAGCGGGACACAAGGCGTTTGCTTAAGAATCAACCGCTTGCTTCGCCGTCCGCGCAGTTCTTAGCCTCCTCCTCCTCCTCCGGCTAGGTTCACGCGGGCGGCGGGCACCAAAAAGCAAGGGGCCTCCCGGCCCCTCCCAGTTGGAAAGGGGCCGCAAGGCCCTTTTCCTTTTGTCATCTTCTTCTTTTTCCTTCTTCTTTTTTCTTATCGCGATCCGGTGGCGGCCGTCGCGTCGCCCGGCTTGGCGGCCGTGAGCGTCGGCTGGCCGTCGGACTTCCAGACCACCTCGCTGTCGACCGCGTAGAGCGCGCAGGCCTGGCCGGAAACGCTGCGGCACTCGCTCAGGGCCACGTGGGCCGCATCGTCCATGGCGCCCGCGAAGCCGCAGCGGCCGTTGGCGCTCACGGCATAGGCGCGCGGGGCGGGCGCCTCGAGGAACACCCGGTACAGGCTCTTGCATGACTCGCTCTGTACGTGCGGAAGCTTGGCAAGCAGCGGCTGCGCCGGCGCGTGGAGCCGCTCGAACGGCACGCCGTGCTTCTCCAGGAACTTCTCCACCGCAGGCAGCCAGTAGCGCACGCCCACGATGTCGGCGAAGAGATAGTGGCCGTCGCGCCCGAAGGCGGGCTGCATGACGTATTGCGCCTTGGCGCCCGCGGCCGTGAAGCGCTCGTACCACAGGCGCGTCGTCTCGGGGCCGAAATACCGGTCGTTCTCGGCATAGTGCAGCAGCACCGGCACCGCGATCTTCGCGCCGATGACGTCGAACACCTTGGCCACCGGCTCCACCGCGCAAGGCGTGCCCGGCCGGATGTCGGGATTGCCGCCGCGGCCGGCCGCGAACGCGAGCACGGCGACGAGGCCCTTGGGCGCGTACATGCCCGCGGCGAACATCGAGACCACGCCGCCTGCGGACTGACCGGCGAGGATCATGCGGTTCGGATCGACATACGGCAGCGCGCGGGCGTACTCGTAGGCCGCCATGACGTCCTGCGACGCGGCGGCTTCCGCGCGCATGTAGTCCGGATTGCGGCACGGGCCCGCATCCTCGGCAAACGGCCCGCCCGTCACGCCGAAGCCGCGGCGAAGCGGCATCACGACCACGTAGCCGCGCCGCGCGAACACGGGGGCTGCCGCGTTGAAGTCCACGGCCGGCGACTCGCGCAGGCGCTCGCGCGCCGAGCCCGGCACGCCGTGGTTCAGCACCACGACGCCGAACGGCCCGGCACCCTCGGGGCGCAGGATCGTCGTGGCGATGCTGTACCCGCCCTCCGGCACGGGGATGCGAACTTCTTCCTGAATGAGCCTCGGACCCTCTATAGTGGACGCCGCAGTCGCGAGCGGCTCGGCGAAGGCCTCGCCGGCCAGCAGCACGCAGGCGGCCACGACGCCGACGAAGATGGACAGGTGCGCCGCGGCGCGCACCGCGCCCGTCGCTGCCACTGCACAGGTTTTCTTGAGGCTCGGGAGCTTGAAGCTCGGTAGCACCGCGGAATTCCCCCTACGCGCTGTCGTTGGGTGTACGACGCGAGTGTAGAGGAATTCGGAAAACGCTTGTAGCGGAAAATGCGCCGTCGCATCGTCGCGACGGCGACCTCTGCTACCTTTGTAAAGATGACAACGTTCGACGAGCGCCTGCGGGCGCTGGCGCCGGCCGCCCTGCTCGGAATCCGGCGCGGCATCGAGAAGGAGAGCCTTCGCATCCGGCCCGACGGCTCGCTTGCGCTAACGCCGCATCCGCGCGCGCTCGGCTCGGCGCTCACGCACCTCAACATCACCACCGACTTCAGCGAGAGCCAGCTCGAGCTCATCACGGCGGTGCACACCGCCGTCGACGCCTGCCTGCAGGAGCTCACGCGCATCCACCAGTTCGTCTACCGGACGCTCGGCGAGGAGGAGCTCCTGTGGTGCTCGAGCATGCCGTGCCGGCTGCCGGCAGACGACGAGATTCCCATTGCCCGCTACGGCCGCTCCAACATCGGGCGCCTCAAGGTGATCTACCGGAAGGGCCTGTCCTACCGGTACGGGCGTCGCATGCAGACCATCTCGGGCATCCACTACAACTTCTCGCTGCCCGGCACCGGATCCGACGACTACTTCGCGCTCATCCGCAATTTCCGGCGCCAGTCGTGGCTGCCGCTCTATCTCTTCGGCGCCTCGCCCGCCGTCTGCAGCACCTTCGTGGAGGGGCGGCCGCATAACCTCGAGCGGCTGCACGGCGGCACGATGTACCTTCCGTACGCGACTTCCCTCCGCATGGGACGCCTCGGCTACCAGAGCGAGGCGCAGTCGCAGCTGCGCGTGAGCTACAACTGCCTCGAGAGCTACGCCGCTTCGCTGCACGAGGCGCTCACCCAGCCGTATCCGCCGTATGAGCAGATCGGCATCGTCGACGAGCGTGCCGACGACAGCGGAGACGAGGCGTATCGCCAGCTGAGCCCCACGCTGCTGCAGATCGAGAACGAGTTCTACGGCACGATCCGGCCGAAGCGGCGCACGCGCTCCGGGGAGCGCCCGCTCCATGCGCTGCGCGAGCGCGGCGTGGAGTACGTGGAGGTGCGCCTCATGGACCTCGATCCCTTCGAGCCGGTCGGCATCGGCGCGCCGGCCATGCGCTTCCTCGACGTCTTCCTGCTGAGCTGCCTGCTGCGCGAGAGCCCGCCGGATACGCCCGAGGAGATCGAGGCCATCGGGCGCAACCAGCACACCGTCGCGGCGCGCGGCCGGGAGCCGGGCCTCGAGCTCGAGCGCAACGGACGCCGCGTGCCATTGCGCGCCTGGGGAGAGGAGATCGTGTCGCGGTGCGAGCCCGTGGCCGCCGCGCTCGATGCCGCGCAGAGCGGCCGCGCGTACCGCGACGCCCTCGAGGAGGCGGCAAGGCGCCTCGCCGACCCGGGCCTCACGCCCTCCGCGCGCGTGCTGGACGCGCTCGCGCGGAACCACGACAACGAATACGTGCGCTTCGCGCTCATCCAGTCCCACTCGCATGCGGGAACGCTGCGCGGGCTGCCGCTCGACCCCGAAGTGCTGGCGCTCTTCGAGAGCCTGGCGCGCAAGTCGCTGGAGGAGCAGGCGCGCCTCGAAGCGGCCGATGCCGACGACTTCGAGACGTACCGGCAGAAGTACCTCGCGCAGGACACGCTGCTCATCGACCTTCCGAGCCACCGTGAGAGCCGCTAGCGCCGCATTGCTCGCCGCGGCGCTGTGCGTGTCCATGTCCGCGGCCGCGCAGTCCTATGCCGGCACCTATACTGCCCGCAACCCCAAGGGCGCCACCGTCACG
>CAYWSG010000014.1:23552-32346 GCA_964461055.1 uncultured Enterobacteriaceae bacterium
GGGCGCCACCGTCACGCTCACCCTTCGGCAGGATGTCCAGGGCGCCGTGGCGGGAACGTTCAGCGTCGACGGCGCAGCCCTCGCGGTGCACGGGGAAGTCACCGAGGACGGCCTCCTCGGCATGGTCGTGGGCGAGGGAACGCGGCTCTACATCCTCGCGCGCCACGAGGCAGGCCGCCTGGTGGTCGTGCTCGCCGAGCCGAACGCCGTTGGCCTGCCCAACCTGCAGGCGGCACGCGAGCTCGTCTTTACTCCCAGACGGTAGGGCGCATGGTGCCCGGGAGATACAACGGGTGCGCGGGCTGGCGGGTCGCGGAATTCACCTTGAGATAGCTGAGGCTTACCCCCGCGGCCTTGAGGAGCGCCACGACGGTGAAGGCCCGGTCGCGATGCAGGCCGTGGTTTCCCCAGGCGCAGACGACGAGCGCGCACTCGCGCGCGGCGCGCAGGATGGCCGCGTCGTTGCCGCGCCCCACCGGATCGCGCACCGCCTTCATCGCCTCCGGATCGGTCGCCCGCCAGCCGAAGAGATTGGTCACGACGAGCGCGCCGTAGCCCCAGCGCTCGGCATAGTTCCGCGCGCGGGTGCAGGAGGGGTCGAGCCTGACCTCGTCGGCCGTGCTCGGGTTCAGCATGAGGAAGTTGGCCGCCGGCTTCGCCGGATCCCAGCAGCGCCACAGCAGATAGCGCCAGCGCCGGCAGCGCGAGAACACGGCCCCTGCGGGGCTCTTCGCGATCGTCATAATTGCAAGTATGCCGCTGCTTACGCTTCACGACGCCGAGCTCGCCTACGGCGACCTGCCGCTCCTCGACCGCGCCAGCCTCTCGCTCGAGGCGGGCGAGCGCATCGGCCTCATCGGCCGCAATGGCACCGGGAAATCCTCGCTCCTTCGCGTGATTGCGGGGCAGGCTTCGCTCGACGACGGCGAGCTGAAGAAGCAGGAGGGCCTGCGCGTCGCGCTCGTCGAGCAGGAGCCGCAGCTGCCGCCGGCGCCGACGCTGCGCGAGAGCCTGCTCGCCGGCCAGGACGTGCCGCTTGCGGCGCCGGAGGGCGCCCCCGAGGCGCACAAGGTCGCCGAGTACCTCACGCGCCTGGGCCTCGACGCCGGGCGCGACCCCGCCCGCCTCTCGGGCGGCGAGCGAAAGCGCGCCGCCCTCGCCGCGGCGCTCGCGCGCGAGCCCGACCTCCTCCTCCTCGACGAGCCGACGAACCACCTCGACATCGACGGCGTCCTGCTCCTCGAGGACCTGCTGGCGCGCCAGGGCGCGGCCATCGTGATCACGCACGACCGCGCCTTCCTCGACCGCGTCGCCACGCGCATCGTCGAGCTCGACCGCGGGCGCCTCGCTTCCTTTCCCGGCAACTTCGCGGCCTACGAGCGGGCCCGGGCCGGCCAGCTCGCCGCCGAGCAGGTGGCGCAGCGCAAGTTCGACCGGTTCTGGGCCCAGGAGGAGGCGTGGATCCGCAAGGGCATCGAAGCGCGTCGCACGCGGAACGAAGGCCGGGTGCGCCGGCTGGAGCGCCTGCGCGCGGAGCGCGCCGAGCGCCGCGAGCGCCCCGGCGCGCTGCGGCTCAGCCTCGCCGAGGGCCAGCGCTCGGGCAGGCTCGTCGCCGAGCTCTCCGGCGTGACCAAGCGCTTCGGCGAAAAGACGGTCGTCGACGGCCTCGACCTCATCGTCAGCCGCGGGGACCGCATCGGCTTCGTCGGCCCGAACGGCGCGGGCAAGACCACCCTCGTTCGCCTCATCCTCGGCAGCCTCCCCCCCGACGCGGGCAGCGTGCGCCTCGGCGCGAACGTGCAGCCGGCGTACTTCGACCAGATGCGCGAGCAGCTCGACGAGGAAAGGACGGTGGCCGAGACCATCAGTCCCGGCTCGGAGTGGGTGGAGGCCGGCGGCGCGCGCAAGCACGTCATGAGCTACCTCGGCGACTTCCTCTTTCCGCCGCGGCGGGCGGCCTCGCCCGTGCGCATGCTCTCCGGTGGCGAGCGCAACCGGCTGCTCCTTGCCCGGCTCTTCGCGCGCCCCGCGAACGTCCTCGTGCTCGACGAGCCCACGAACGACCTCGACATCGAGTCGCTCGAGCTCCTCGAGGAGGCGCTGCAGGACTATCCCGGGACGATCCTCCTCGTCTCCCACGACCGTGCGTTCCTCGACAACGTCGTCACGCAGGTCGTCGCCGCCGAGGGCGACGGTCGCTGGAAGGAATACGCGGGCGGGTACACCGATTGGGTGCGTCAGCGTGCGGAACGCTCTGCGTCCCCCAAGCAGGCAGGCGCGCCGGCGCCAGCCAGGGAAGGCCGGGAACGCAAGGAACGCCGGCGCACCAAGCTCTCCTACAAGGAGGCCCGGGAGCTCGAGGCGCTGCCGGGTGAGATCGAGGCGCTCGAAGCCGAGCAGAAAGCGCTCGCCGCGAAAATGGGCGAGCCGGAGTACTACCGCCAGCCCGCCGACGCCATCCGCGCCGACCAGGCGCGCGCCGCCGACATCGAAGCGCTTCTCCTGCAGAAGCTCGAGCGCTGGGAAGCCCTCGAATCCTTCGGGAAATCGGGCTCAGGGCCCGCGTGACGCGCTTCCCGCGAAGACCTCCGACGGCCGCACGATGCGAAACCCCAGGCCCTTGCGGGCGAGGCGCAGGAGCTCCCGGTCCTTGGTGACGAGCGCCTCGGCTCGCGCGGCCGCGGCGAGCTCCAGGAACTTCTGATCGTCCGGATCAGGGCAACTCGGAAGCCTGGCCTGCGGCGGCAGCGCTTCCTCGCACAGGACGGAAAGGGACCTGAACGTGCGGACGCAGCTCACCCGGCCGGCCGCGTCGAGCGTCCACTTCCCCATGTCGTAGGCGAGCACGCGCTCGAGCTCGGCGGCGCACGGCGCATCGACGAAGATCCGCGCCTGCCCGAGCGCGTGCGCCTTCTTGAGCGGCTCGACCGCCGGATCGGCGAACACGAGCCAGTCGAGCCAGACGTTGGTGTCCAGGACGAGCCTCATGGCGCCTGACCTGCTTCCGGAATGCGAGGACTCATTCGAGCGCAACAAGCCGCGGCGCGTCGCCGCGCGCAACGTAGACGATGGCGCTCTGCCCGAAGGCGCGGCCGATCGCCTCGGCCTCGGATCGAGGGAGGCCCAGCACCAGGACGCTCGGCTCCGCGGGCCAGCGCCCCTCGGGATCGCGGCCTTCACCCGGAACAATGGCATACGGATGCGCCGCGAGCGCCTCGTCGAGCGCGCGCATCGCCGCAGCGTTCTCCTCGGCGCTTCTTCGCTCACTGCGCGGGTTGCAGGCGGTCAGGAACGCGGCGCCCTGCACGCCGGCGGCCTCGAGCAGCGCGTCGAGCGGCCGGCTCGGCTCGTCGATCCGGAAAAAGAAAGGCGGCTCCGCGAGCACCCCGTATTCTGCGTTCCGGTAGGCCCTGGCCAGGGATTCAGGAAGCGCCATTCGGCAAGCTCCGGCCGGGTCGGAACTGTTGAAAAAACCCTTGCCTCGGGCGGCCGTCCGGGTGCCTACTCGCCCCTGGTTCCCGATTCCGTTGAGGAGAAGTCACCATGCCCACGGTCCTTCGCTTCGCCCTCCCCCTTGCCGCCATCGTCCTCGCCTGCCCGCTTCCGGCGCTCGCGCAGTTCGGCGGCGGCGCGATTCCCCACGTGGTCGAGCTCTCCGAGCAGGGCCGCCGCCAGCGCGAGCTCGACCGCCAGGCGGACGGCGTGCAGCGCGTCGCCGACAAGCGCACCACCGAGGCCAGGCTTCCAGGCGAGCCGCGCACGACGGAATGCGTGATCAAGCCCGTCATGAGCGACGCGGAAATCGACCTCTGCCGCCGGGCTGCCCGCTGAACGGCTGAATATCGGCTCTCCACTAACTCCTCGTCTCGAAAACTGAGGCGAATACTCACGCGACTACTGAGCCTCGACTACCCGGGATTTTGGACAAGACGATAAGAACCTAGCAAAATCGGACCTGCAGATAAAACGAACTGCAAGGTCCGGTGCAGAAAAGGGTTTTCCTCGCGCTCCTGCTCGCCTGGGTGGCGACCGCCCCGCTCTGGAGCGCTTCCTGGGCCCAGGCGGACACCCTCGTCGGCAAGGTCGTCGCCATCGCGGATGGCGACACCGTCACCGTGCTCGACCGCGACAACCGCCAGCATCGCATCCGGCTTGCCGGCATCGATGCGCCGGAACGGCGCCAGCCGTACTACCAGGCCTCGCGCCAGCACCTTGCCAAGCTCGCCTTCGGGCGCCACGTCACCGTGGAATGGCACAAGACCGACCGCTACAAGCGCATCGTCGGCAACGTCCTCGTGGCGGGCGAAGACGTGGGGCTCTCGCAGGTGCGCGCCGGCCTCGCCTGGTGGTATCGCGACTACGCGCGCGAGCAGTCCTCCGAGGATCGGCGCCGCTACGAGGCCGCCGAGAACGAGGCGCGGAGCCAGCGCCGCGGACTGTGGCAGGAGCCCTCCCCGACGGAGCCCAAGCGCTTTCGCCGCGAGCGGCGCTAGGTCTTTCGCTTCCTCTTGCCGGTGCTCGGCGGCCGGCTCTGCTCGTCGAGCGCATGCGCGGCCTGGGCGGCGAGCACGTCGGCGACGCAGGCGGTCAGCTTCTTGGCGTAGCCGAGGTGCAGGAACTCGTTGGGGCCGTGCGCGTTCGAGTGGGGTCCCAGCACGCCCGTGATGAAGAACTGCGCCTCGGGAAACTTCTTTCCGAGCATGGCCATGAAAGGAATGGTGCCGCCCTCGCCCATCCACATGACGTCCTTGCCGAAGTGCCTGCGCGAGGCCGCCTGCAGCGCCTCGTCGAGCCAGCCCGCCGTCTTCGGCGCATGCCAGCCTGTGGCCGCCTGCCCGTACTCGAACTTCACTTTCGCGCCGTAGGGCGGATCGGCTTCGAGCAGCGCCTTCAGGTTCTTGGCGGCCGTCTCGCCCTTGACCGTCGGCGGCAGCCGCAGCGAAAGCGCGAGCGCCGTCCGGGGGCGCAGCACGTTGCCCGCGCTCGCCGGCGGCGGCAGGCCCTCGGCGCCGATCACCGAAAGCATCGGCCGCCAGGTGCGGTTCAGCACGAGGTCCTCGAGGTCGTCCGACATCGGCTTCGTGCCTTTCGCAAAGGGAAACTTGCGCCAGAGCTCCTTGCCGAGCACCTTCGCCGCACGCTTCGCCTGCTCGCCGCGCTCGGGCGGAATCGGCGCATGGAACGCGGGATGGCTCACGGTGCCGCTCTCGGCATCGTCGATGCGATCGAGGAGCTCGCGCGCGATGCGGAAGCTCGAGGGCACGACGCCGCTCGCGTCGCCCGAGTGCACCCCTTCGGTGAGGACTTCCACGGTGAGCACCCCGTTCACGAGGCCGCGGAGCGAAGTCGTGCCCCAGAGCTGCTCGTAGTTGCCGCAGCCCGAATCGAGGCCCACCACGAGCGCCGGCGTGCCGATGCGCGGAGCGAGCGCCTCGAGATACGCGGGCAGGTCGTAGCTGCCGCTCTCCTCGCAGGTCTCGATCAGCATGACGATGCGCGAGTGCGCGCGCTTTTCCTCCTGCAGCGCCCGGATGGCCGCGATGGCGCAGAAGACCGAATAGCCGTCGTCCGCGCCGCCGCGGCCGTAGAGCCTGCCATCCTCGATCACCGGCTCCCAGGGCCCGAGCCCCTCGCGCCAGCCGGTCATTTCCGGCTGCTTGTCGAGGTGGCCGTAGATCAGCACCGTGTCGCGCGACTGGCCGTCGATCTCGATGAAGAGCAGCGGCGTGCGCCCGGTGAGCGAAACGACCTCGAGCTTCATGGTCTCCGGCGCGTGCCTGCGGCACCAGTCGGCGGCGAGCTCGACCGCCTTGTCGATGTGCCCGTTCGACGACCAGTCCCTGTCGAAGTGCGGGCTCTTGGCGGGAATCCGGATGTAGTCGACGAGCGCCGGAACGATGGCCTCGTCCCAGAACCGGTCGATGCCGGCGGACGCAGGAGTGTCGGACATGGCGCTCGAATTATAAGAGTGCGGCCCGCTCGCCTGCCGACGACTGCTTCTCGAGCAGTCGCGTGACGACCTCCGCAGGCTCGGGGCGGCAGAAGTAATAGCCCTGCGCGTACGCGCAGCCGTGCCCAAGCAGAAGATCGAGCTGCGCCTGCGACTCGACGCCTTCGGCGGTCACGGTAAGGCGCAGCTCGCGCGCAAGGCCGATGACGGCCTTCACGATGGTGGCGTCCTCGGCGCTGCGCTCGATGTCGCGGATGAAGGAGCGGTCGATCTTCAGCCCGTCGAGCGGGAAGAGACGCAGGTACGCAAGCGACGAATAGCCGGTGCCGAAGTCGTCGAGCACCACGCGCACGCCGCTTTCCTTGAGCGGCAGCAGCAGGCGGCGGCTCGCCTCGGCGTTCTCCATGAGAAGCGACTCCGTGATCTCGAGCACGAGCCGCTCGCCGGGCAGGCGCGCGCCGTGGAGCGCCGAGTGCACCGCGGCGCCCAGGCCGTCGTGGCGGAACTGGCGCGCAGAGAGATTGACGCCCACGCGAATGCCGGTCCAGCGCGCCGCCTGGCGGCAGGCCTCGGCGAGGACCCATTCGCCGATCGGCACGATGAGGCCCGTGCTCTCGGCGAGCGGGATGAACTCCGCAGGCGGCACATAGCCTCGCTCCGGATGGCGCCAGCGCAGCAGCGCCTCGGCGGCGACCAGGGTCCGGTCCTCGAGGCGCACGATCGGCTGGTAGTGCAGCTCGAGCTCGCCGCGCTCGAGCGCGCGGCGCAGGCTCGCCTCCAGGGTGACCCGCTCGCTCGCCTGCGAGGTCATCGAGTCGGCGTAGCGCCGGTAGGTGTTTCGTCCGGCGCTCTTCGCCTGGTACATCGCGATGTCGGCGTGGCGGAGCAGCGTCTCCGCATCCGACCCGTCGTGCGGGTAGAGCGCAAAGCCGATGCTCCCGCCGACGAACACCTCGCGTCCCTGCACGGCGAGCGGGCGCGCGAGCGCCACCATCATCTTCTGCGCGACGGTCGAGATGGCCTCCGGGGACTTGATGCCCTCCAGGATGGCGGTGAACTCGTCGCCGCCGAGCCGCGCGAGCGTGTCGCCTTCCCGCAGGCACGCGCGCAGGCGCGCCGCAGCCACCTTGAGCACTTCGTCGCCGGCCGCGTGGCCGAGCGAGTCGTTGATCTGCTTGAAGCGGTCGAGGTCGATGAACGCCACCGCGGTCGTCCACCCCTCGCGCTGCGCGCGCGCCACTGCCTGCGCGAGGCGGTCGCGGAAGACGTTGCGGTTCGGCAGCCCCGTGAGCGTGTCGAACTGCGCGAGGTAGGCGAGCTGCTCCTCGCTGCGCTTGCGGTCGGTCATGTCCATCATCGCCCCGATCATGCGCACCGCCTTGCCGAAGGCATCGCGCACCACGAACCCCCGGTCGAGGATGGCCGCATAGCTCCCGTCGTGCCGGCGGAAGCGGTACTCGGCCTGCCACGAGTCGCCCGACTCGATCACCGCGCCCACGGAGGCGAGGACGCGCTCCCGGTCCTCCGGATGGAGGTGCTCGCGCCACGAGAGCAGGCCCGGGGCGTTCGCGTCCAGGCCGAAGAGCTTGAAGTAGGCCTCGTTCCTCCAGACCGCATCGGTGACGAGGTTCCAGTCCCACACCGCGTCGTTCGTCGCCCGGCCGATGAGCTCGAAGCGCTCGACCGCGTCGTGCAGCCGCGCATGCTCGCGGCTGCGCTCGATCGCTATGCCGGCGAGAAAGGCCGCTTCGTGGACCACCTCGAGCTCGCGCTCATCGGGCGCGCGCGGCTCGCGGTAGTACATGGCGAAGGTGCCGAGCACCTCGCCGCCGCCCGAGAAGACGGGCATGGACCAGCAGGCGCGCAGGCCGTGCTCGAGCGCCCGCTCGCGGTAGCGCTCCCAGAGCGGATCGCTCGCGATGTCGGCGACCACCACGAGGCTGCGTCGCCATGCGGCCGTGCCGCACGAGCCGGCGTCCGGGCCGATGGGCTCGCCTGCGAGGGACTGGTTCCAGGCCGCCGGCAGGCTGGGCGCGGCGCCGACGTGCAGGCGCCGGCCCTCCTCGTCGAGCAGGAGGACCGAGCAGGCCATGCTGGGAAAGTCGCGCTCGACGAGCAGGACGATCGTCTCGAGCGTCGCATCGAGCGGCGCGCTCGAGGCGATCTTCTGCAGCACCTCGCGCTGGGCCGCCATGCGCTTTTCCATGATGCGGCGCGCGCTCGCGTCGCGCAGGAAGACGGCGTAGAGGGCGGCGCCCCCGTGGCGTCCTTCCAGCAGGCACAGCGTCGCTTCGAGCGGAAGCTCCCGGCCGTCGCGGTGCAGCCCGCGTGTCTGGAGGGTGCGCCGCTCGAGCTTCCCGTCGAGCTGGCGGGCGAGCGCGAGCCGCGGATCGTCGTGCACGCGGGCGGGCTGCAGCATGGCGAGCGGCTCGCCCTCAAGCGTGGCCGGGGCATGGCCGAGCATCGCCTCCAGCGCCGGGTTCGCATAGCGAATCCGGCCCTCGGCATCGGCCACCACGATGGCGTCCGCCGAGGCCTCGCAGAGGCGCTGCCATACGTCGTCGCTTCCCTGCTCGCCGATCGAACGCCCGGCTTGCAGCATTTCCCCCCCTCCGGCGCGCCGACGCGCGCGCCCGCGCCGCTTTCTTAGCACAGAATCGAAGGGGGCGAAGCCCTCAAAGCTGGTATTTGAGGAGGTAGTAGGCGTTGTCCTTGAGCCGGTGGAAGGCGCCGCGGCGCGCCCACGCGTGCGCCTGCAGCTCGACGCAATGCCGGGCGTCGGCGAGGAATGCTTCCTCGAAGCGCCGGGCGAGGCCGGCGCTCCAGCATCCGGCGGTGATCTCG
>CAYWSG010000014.1:32446-50762 GCA_964461055.1 uncultured Enterobacteriaceae bacterium
TTCGCCATGTCGGCCAGCAGGGCGTCGAAGAATGCGCCGTTCTCGTAGAGCTCGACCGAGTTCTCCTCCACGAGCGCCGAGTGCGTGAGCCCGGCGAGCGAGGGCAGGAGCTCTTCGAGCGGCGCGCCGGTGTCGATCTTGAGGCGAGGCTCGCGGTGGCGCTTGATCGTCCAGATGACGAGGAGCAGCACGACGATGATCCCGGCCAGGATGACGGTAGCGATGAGCACGGCCCCGCGCGACAAGCAACCTGCGTGCCTGCCGCTGCCTGGCTCCTAGGCCCACATGCCGCGGAGCTGGGCGGCGATGTCCACACCGGGCCTCCCGCGCTCGGCGACGGCCGGATCTTCGGCGCCGCCGTACGCGACGGGCTCGAGGCAGTCCATGACGGCCCTGGTGAGGAAGCGGCTCCTCGCGCCGTAGACGTGGCGGTCTCCCATGCGCGATTGCTGCGTGACGTAGTACTTGAGCGGCGCAATGAGGTGCAGGTCGGTCTTCGCGCGGGTCATGGCGACGTAGAGGAGCCGCCGCTCTTCCTCGACGAGGTCGGGGCGTCCGGTGGCGAACTCGTTGGGGAAATTGCCGTCGGAGACGTTCAGCACGTGCACCGCCTCCCACTCCTGCCCCTTTGCCGAGTGCACGGTCGAGAGCACGAGGTAGTCGTCGTCCCGGTAAGGCGCGCCGGCGAGATCGCTCGTGGCGCTCGGCGGGTCGAGCGAGAGCTCGGTGAGGAAGCTCTGCCGGTCGGCGAAGCTGCCGCTCAGGCGCTCGAGCTGCAGGAGGTCGCCTTTGCGCACCTCGGCCGCGTCGTACTTGCGCTCGAGGTGCGGCTCGTACCAGCGGCGCACGCGCTGCACCTGCCCTTCCCACGGCACCGACGGATCGCCCAGGTAGACGAAGAGCTCGTCGGCTTCGGCCGCGCCCGTGTCCAGCGTCTTCCACGAAAAGCCTTGCGCCTCCAAGCGCGTGAAGATCCGCGCGGCGGTGGCGGGTCCGACGCCGGGCAGGAGCTGCAGCGCGCGCCAGGCGGCGACGCGGTTGCGCGGGTTGTCCGCCCAGCGCAGCACCGCCAGGAGATCCTTGACGTGCGCAGCCTCCAGGAACTTGAGCCCGCCGTACTTGACGTACGGGATGTCGCGCCGCACGAGCTCGAGCTCGAGGCCGTCGGCGTGATGCGAGCTGCGAAAGAGCACGGCCTGGCGCCTGAGCTCCACGCCGCGCTCGCGCGCCTCCAGCACCTGCGTCACCACGTACTGCGCCTGCCCCGCGTCGTCCGCCACGGTGACGTAGCGCGGCCGCGGCCCCTCGCGCCTGCCCGAGAAGAGGGCCTTGCGAAAGCCGGTCGCGCTCTCGCGCATGAGCGCATTGGCCGCGTCGAGCACGGGCTGCGTGGAGCGATAGTTCTGCTCCAGCGCCACCGTTCTCACGGCCGACGAGCCGTCCTGCGCAGGCCCGAATAGCCCGGGAAAGCCGAGGATGTTGTCGACGGTGGCGGCGCGGAAGGAGTAGATGGCCTGCGCATCGTCGCCCACCACCGTGACGCCGCGGCCGTCCGGACGCAGGCGAAGGAGGATCCCGGCCTGCAGGACGTTCGTGTCCTGGTACTCGTCGACGAGCACGTGGTCGAAGAGCCCGCCGATTTCCCGCGCGAGCGAAGGCTCGCCCATCATCGCGTGCCAGTAGAGGAGCAGGTCGTCGTAGTCGAGCGCCTGGGCCTCGAGCTTTTTCTCGACGTAGCGCTGGAAGAGGCGCTTGAGCTCCGCCTCCCATTCCCCGCACCACGGAAACGCGAGCTTCAGCGTGTCGGCGAGCGAGCCCTGGGTGTTCACCTTGTGCGAATAGATGGCGAGGCAGGTGTCCTTTTTCGGAAAGCGCCGGGAGGCCGCCTCGACCTTCGTGAATCCGAGCTCGTGGCGCGCGACGTCCATGAGGTCGGCCGCATCGCCCCGGTCGAGGACGCTGAAGCTCTCGTCGAGGCCCACGCGGCCGCAATGCATGCGGATGAGCCGGTTCGCCACCGCATGGAAAGTCCCCGACCAGGCGAGCCGCACGGCGGGCGCCGCGCCCCCCTTCAGCTGGAAGGCCTGCGAGACGATCCGCTCGGCCCGCCGCGTCATTTCCAGCGCCGCGCGGCGCGTGAAGGTGAGAAGCAGGATGCGCTCCGGCGCGACGCCCTCGAGGATCAGGTGCGCGACGCGGTGCGCCAGCGTGCTCGTCTTGCCGGTGCCGGCGCCGGCGATGATGAGCAGGGGCTCGTCGCCCGCGCGCGCGGCCTCGCGCTGGCGCGCGTTCAACTTGTCGAAAACGTCGGGCGGTGCGGCATCGGTCACGCCGGCACTATAGGGCAATACTGTATATTTCTCCACTTGTCCAGGAACCGTTTCCCGTCATGGTCGAGATCCGCCTGTGGAAGTGGGAGTACACCGACGAGTCCGGCAAGCGGCGCGTGAGCCGCTGGCTCATGACCGAGCACGAGGCCGTGCGCTACAAGGACGCCATCCGGCTGCACCACACGCTCGAGGTGCGCTACGACCCCGGGCCCACCAGCGGCTTCATGGGCAAGCTTCCGCCGCGCGCATAGCGGCCCGGACCCGCAGCCCGCGCGCCCGCCACGCCGCGCCCATGGCGATGAAGCCGAAGCCGGCGGCGATGAGGAAGGGGACGGTGTAGCTCCCCGTGACGTCGTAGAGGCGTCCGGCGAGCCACGGGCCGGCCGCGCTCCCCAGCGCCGAGCCTAGCAGCCCCACGCCGACGATCGAGCCGAAGTGCCGTCCGCTGAAGCGGTCGCTGAGCATCGCGGGGTTGAGCGCGGCGGTCACGGAATAGCCGATGCCCAGGAGCACCGCATACCCGTAGGCGCCGAGCGCCGTGGGATGCGCGCCGAGCGCGAGCAGCACCAATGCGCTCACGACCATGATCGCGACGCCTGCCACGTAGACGAGCTCGCGCTCGGTGCGGTCGGAGAGCCAGCCGCCGCCCGTCTTGCCGATGATGCTCGAGAACCCGACCACGCCCACCACCGTGGCGGCGATGATGGCCGGCAGCCCGTGGTCGACGAGGTGCGCCACCTGGTGCACGTGCAGCGTCTGCGAGGCGAAGTTGCCGAAGAAGAACGCGCCGACGAGGAGCCAGAAGGGCTGCGTGCGCATGGCTTCGCGCAGGGTGAAGTCGCGGGTCCTGATTTCGACCGTCCTCGGCCCGGCCGTGCCCGCCTTCGGCGCCGGCGCGCGGCGCGACGCGCGCATGAGCCACAGCGAAGCCGGCACGATCCAGGCGACCGCCAGGAGCCCGAGCGCGCGAAACGCCGTTCGCCAGCCGAAGGCGTCGATGAGGAGCTGGGTGAGCGGCACGACGAGGAGCATGCCCACGCCGACGCCCGAGCTCACGATGCCCATGGCGAGGCCGACGCGGTCCTGGTACTCGCGCTGCACGTGCACGAGCGCCGGCGTCCAGCCCGAGGCCGAGACCGCAAGCGCGGTGAAGCCGCCGAAGAAGACGTACAGCCCGAGCGGCGAGGCGATGAAGCTGTCGGCGAGGAGCGCAAGCCCCATGGCCACGCCGCCCGTCGCCATGATGGCGAGCGGCCGAAAGCGCGCGCAAAGGGCGCCGACGAAGGGGTTCGCGCCCCCGTGCACCAGCGTGAAGACCGAGAACGCGCCGGCGAGCAGCGAGCGGCTCCAGCCGAACTCCTGCAGGAGCGCGACGAGGATGACGCTGTAGGCGTACCAGACCCCGTAGGCGACCGCCAGCATGAGCGCGAGCACGCACAGCGCGACGTACCGTGAGGGTCCGAGGGCGGGTCCGGCCACCGTCGGATGTTAGAGGATTCCCCCCGTCCGGTTGGGGAGAACCCCCGGGCTGCGGCGAAACGCCGGCGGCGCTACTTCACCTTCAGGTCGTTCTTCACCGCCTTCACGCCCTCCACCTTGCGGGCGACCTGGGCCGCGCGCGCCGCCTTGCCGCGGGACTCCACCTCCCCGGTGAGGTGCACGACGCCGTCGTTGGTCGTCACGCTGATCTGCGTCACCTTGAGCGACGGATCGTCGTAGATCGCCTTCTTGACGCGCGTGGTGACGCCCGCGTCGTCGAAGTACTCGCCCATCGCCTGGCGCTGCGCCGCGCAGCCCGCGAGCGCAACCGTCATGGCCGTCACCGTCAGTATCGCGAGGCGTTTCATGTGGCTCATCGGTTTCCTGAAGCTCATTGGTTTCGCAGGCCCCATTGTTGTCTCCCTGAGCCCACGCAGTCTGCCACCGCTTCCCGCGCCGCGCGCAGGAAGTAATCCCGATTTCGCATTCCCGAATTCCAGGTGGCCTGGCGGCTACTGCGGGCTCGGCGCGTGCGCAAACGCGTATTCGCCGATTTCGCGCTCGAGCGCTCCTTCGACGGCGATCAGCCGCAAGCGTGCCACGTGGGCCGGCATTTTTTTCAACGCCGACGCGGACGGAACGGAAAGCACCTCGCCTGCCGCGGGATCGAACGGGATGTCCTCGAGCCGCTCGTCGAGCACGACCCGGCCGTCGATCTCGACAATCTGGCGCAGGTCGAGCCGCGTCACGCCGGCGAGCGGCGCCGCGAGCCGCCCGACCACCAGGTCGTCTTCCGCAGCGATGGTGCACGCAACAGTTCCGCCACGGGAAGGGGCGTATTCCCGGATGCGCATGCCCTGGCGCTTCATCTCCTCGAGGAGCGGCGAGGTGATGACGGCTGCGACCAGGCCGGCTTTCACGGCAGCGCGCACGCCGGAAGAAAAAGCGGCAAGCGCTTCCAGCCGCCGCGTGCAGTGGGCGCAGCCGAAGACGTGCTCCTCGAGCGGCGCCTCCACCGCTGCGGGCAGCTCGCCGAGCCAGTAGGCGACGAGCGTCTCAAGCTCGAGGGGACGCGCGCAGCTCACCCTTCGTCTCCCTCGATGCCGAGGCATTCGCGCAGCCGTCCGATGACCCGATGGCGGATGACGCGCACGTTCCCCGCCGAGAGGCCGAGCTCCTTCGCCACCGCGTCGCCCGGCTTGTCGTCGAAGAAGGTAAGCACGACGACCGAGCGCTCGCGCTGGCCAAGCTGCTCCAGGCACCGGGCGAGACGACCGGCGTCGAGCACCAGCGGCTCGGGCGCCTCGATCGCCTCGTCGCGCTCGCCGTACGCCTCCAGCAGGGACTCGCGCCGCCAGCTTCCGCGCCGCATCTCCAGCACCGTCATGCGGCAGGTGCCGAGGACGAACGAGGCGACCCGGTCCGGCTCGCGCAGCCGCCCGTCGCGCAGCCGCTCGAGGGTCATGAGGAGCACCTGCTGCACGAGGTCGGCGGCGGCCTGCGCATCGCGCAGGTGGCGCAGCCCGTAGAGGCGCACGCGGGGCGCAAGCCGCCGGCAAAGCTCCGATTCGGCCTCCGAATCCACGCGCGCGCCCGCCGCGGCGACCCGCCGTGCGAGCTCGCCGTCGGCCAGCGCGGCCAGGGCAGTTTGTCGGGGCACGTCGTCAGCATATCGGCCTTCCTGGAGGGTGTGTAACGCCGGCGCAACTCGTTACACATCCCCGGCATCCAACCCCCACCAGACAGGAGAGCGCGATGATCACCAACGCCGCCGCAGGCACCAACCTCCACGAGGTCGCCCCGGGCATCTACCGCATCAACACCCCCGTGCAGGTTCCCGGCGGGCCGGACTTCAACTTCAACCAGTACCTCGTCGCCGACGACGAGCCGCTCCTCTTCCACACCGGCCCCCGGCGGCTCTTTCCGCTCGTGGCCGAGGCGATCGGCCGGGTGCTGCCGCTCGGGAAGCTGCGCTACGTCGCCTTCTCGCACTTCGAGGCCGACGAGTGCGGCTCGCTCAACGACTTCCTCGCCGCCGCCCCCCAGGCCGTGCCCGTGTGCAGCCAGGTCGCGGCCATGGTGTCGGTGAACGACGTCGCCGACCGCCCCGCCCGCGCGCTCGCCGACGGCGAGGTCCTCAAGCTCGGCCGGCACGAGCTGCGCTGGGTGGACGCGCCCCACGTCCCGCACGGCTGGGAGAACGGCTTCATGATGGAGCTCTCCACCCGCACGCTCCTCTGCGGCGACCTCTTCACGCAGGACGGTCGCGGCACCACACCCCTCACCGAGTCCGACATCCTCGGCCCGAGCGAGGCCATGCGCGCGGCGATGGACTACTACGCCCACGCCCCGCATACCGCCGCCACCCTCGAGCGCCTCGCCCGCGAAGAGCCGCAGGTGCTCGCCTGCATGCACGGCAGCGCCTGGCGCGGCGATGGCGCCGCCCTGCTCCGGGAGCTTGCGAAGGTGCTGGGCCAGCGCCCGCTGGCCGCTGCCGCCTAGCGCGGCGCCGACGACCTTTCAGCCGACGGGATTCACGAGCTCCCCGATCGGCTCGATCGCCACCGACACGGTGTCGCCCTTCTTCAGGTACTTCGGCGGATTGAAGCCGATGCCCACGCCGGAGGGCGTGCCGGTGGCGATGAGGTCGCCCGGCTCGAGGGTGATGCCCGCCGAGAGCGTCTCGATCAGCGTCGGGATGTCGAAGATCAGGTCCTTCACCAGCGCGTCCTGGCGCACTTCGCCGTTCACGCGCGTGACGAGGTGCATGGCGCCGACGTCCGGGATCTCGTCCGCGGTGACGATCGCCGGCCCCATGGGGCAGAAGCCGTCGATGCTCTTGCCGATGAACCACTGCTTGTGGCGGTGCTGGAGCGTGCGCGCGGTCACGTCGTTGACGATGGTGTAGCCGTACACGTGCTTGTACGCATCCGCCTTGCGGATGCCCCGCCCGCCCGTGCCGATGACAACCGTGAGCTCGTTCTCGTAGTCGACGGAGCTGGTCGGGTCGAGGTGCGCGGGAATCGGCTCGCCCGGGCCGATGACCGTGGTGGACGGCTTGGTGAAGACGATGGGCACGTCCGGCACCGCGTCCTTGCCCGCCGAGGCGTCGAAGCCGCTGTCATGGAACTCCTTCGCGTGGTCGTAATAGTTCTTGCCCACGCAGAAGATATTGCGCGCCGGCCGCGGGATCGGCGCAAGCAGCTTCGCCTTGGCGCCCTCGAGGCGCCCCTTGCCCGAGGCGACCGCCTTCTTCGCCGCCTCGAGCCCCTGCGCCCCGAGCGCGATGAACTGCAGCATGTCGCGCGGCAGCTCCGGCGCCGCCACGGACAGATCAACGATGGCGCCATCGGCCTGCTGCACCCCGATGCGCTGCCCCCTGGAATCGGAAAAAGTGACAAGTCTCATGGTGCGCGGACGATAGCGAATCGGCCCGTCCGGGACAACGGCCGGCTCTCCCTACGAAACCCGGAGCGCTAGAGCCTGCGAAAGCCTTCCTGGAGGCCGCAGAAGTGCTGCAAGCCATCGGGGCCGCGCCTCTCACCGGTGGAGCCTTCGTAACCCCAGCCTTCGCCGCCCAGCATCCAGCCGCGCATGTGCCGCCCGTCGAGAAAGCCGTCCTCTTCGTCGCTTTCATGATCAAGCGACTGGGCGTAGGCAGCGGCAGCCTGCCACCCGCGCGCAATCTCCTCGGCGGACATTGCCCGCTCCTTACCGCCCGGCTCGGTCAGCTCGTCGAGCCTTGCGAAGTCGAACCGAGGCGCGCTGGAAAGCCAGCCGGCGATGAAGTCAGCAACGGCATCTCGGTCATCGTGCCCCCCGTGGCCGTCACCGTTCTTCTCGTGGCCATTCTTCTCTTTGCCCTTGCCGTTGCCATCGCGATCTTGAGGGCGCCCATCGTGGTCGCGATCCCCTTTGACGTAGCCACCGTGGTGGCTGCCGCCCTGCCCGCCGTCGTACGCGCAGTCCGTGCCCGTGCGCAGTCGAATCGTTTCTTCGCTCCAAACTGTCCCATCGGCGAACCGGATGCTTTCGACCCGCCTGGACGAAGACTTGAACCAGTCCTCGATCGTCACGCTGCCGTGCGGACCAGCCAGATCGACCACCAGGTCGCCGCCTCGGCGCCTGAGCGACGCCATCTTCGTCGTGATTCCGGCGCCGAAGAGGAGGGTGTCGTTCGATCCGCTCGCCTCGACGATCCTGTCGTCGCCCCCATAAAGCTCATGCACATACACGTCAGAGCCCGCGCCGCCCTTCAGCAGGTTGTCGCCCCGGTTCCCCGCGATGACGTTATCCAGCGCGTTGCCGGCGCCTTCCAAGTCCTCGTGTCCAACGAGACGTAGCGCTTCGACGTTCTCAGGCAGCGCATAGTCGGCGCTCGCATGGACGGTGTCGTAGCCTTCGCCCGCCTGCTCCACGACGAGGTCGACCTCACACGTGCCGCAGTCTCCGTGGTGGCTACCATGGCCCCCAGCCTTATTCCCACCGTGGTGGCCGCCTTTGCTACCCGGATTACCCGGAGACGTCCCGGGCCCGTCGTTCTGGTTGTGGTCGTGGCCAGGCGGTGGCGGATCCTCTCCATTGCCCACCCCTTCGTTGCCATTCCGGTGAGAGCCGGGGACGCAGGTTTCATCGACGAAGTACAAGTCGTTCCCGTCGCCGCCCTTCATGACGTCGTACCCCTTGCCCCCCTCAATCACGTCGTCGCACGCAGTACCCGTCAGCAGGTCGTTGGCATCGGTTCCGATGATCGTCTGTCCTTGTCCTCCCTCACTCTCACCACCTCCGGTGAGAGCCAACAAGAAATCGTCGGAAGCCAAAGCGCCGCTGCGATCCGTCGCAACCACACGAATCTGGAGTGAATCGCCGCTGCCTTCGGTCCCACAGCCGCAATCCGAGCCGGCGGCAGGCGTGCCCGAGAAAGTGCGTGTCGCCGCATCGAAGGCTAGCCAGTCCGGCAGGGCAGAGCCATCAACGAGCCCGGCCGAGTAGCTCAGCACATCGCCCTGGTCGACGTCCTCAAAGGTATCGGGGGCAAGAGTGAAACTGAACGGAGTACCCGCATGAGCCTCCTGGTCGTGCATGGGATGCGCAACCGTCGGCGCGTCGTTCAAGCCAGCCACCGCAATGGTCAACGTTCCGCTTGTCGATGCAATGCCGTCACTCGCCTGGTACACGAACACGTCCTGGACGGTCTGGTCTTGCGCGAGCGACTGCACTGCCGCCGACGCGTTGTCGAGCGTGTAGGTATAGCGCCCATCGGTCTCGAGCACCAGGCTGCCGTAGCTTCCGGCATTCGCCACGGTCAGAATCGTCTCGTAATCCGCGTCGCTGTCGTTCTCCAGTACGCTGCCGGCGACGACTAGAAGCAGGTCCTCCTGAACGAGTGCCGCATCGTCCGTGGTCACCGGCGCGTCGTTTGTGCCGAGGATTTGAATGGCAAGCGTAGCCATGACGGTCTCGATGCCATCCGACACGGCGTACGAGAACGCATCGGAAACCACCGCTCCGGCCGCCATCCCCTGGACCAGGTCGTTGTTCAAGGCGTAGTGGTATGCGCCGTCGGCTGTCACCACGAGAGTGCCGTAGGTACCCGTAAAGGTGCCGGGCGTCACCGACAGCGTCGTGCCCGCGTCCGCATCCGAGTCGTTCGCGAGCAAGTTGCCGCTGGCAGTGAGCACCAGATCTTCCTGCACGCTCGCAAAGTCGTCGTTCGCGACCGGCGCGTCGTTTCGCCCAAGAATCGTTACGACGACGTCGGCAGGCGAGATGAACGCTCCGTCCGTTGCGGCATAGGTAAAGTGCTCGAAGACAGTCTCGCCCTCGCGTAGCGCGTGCAGGTCGTCGTCATCGCCCCGCAAAGCGTATATAAAGGCGCCACCGGCATCCACGGTCAGCGTCCCGTATGCCCCCTCGAGCAACCCCGGAGTGAACACGGCAAGAGTAGTTCCCGAGTCCACGTCCGTGTCGTTGGCGAGCGCATTTCCCTCCACCGCGTCATCGTCTTCGTCGACCGTTACGGCATCGTCCACTGCGAGGGGCGCATCGTTGATCCCGGACACCACGATCTCGAGCGTCGCCGCGCTGATGGCCGAGCCGTCGCTCGTAGCATAGGTAAACCTGTCGACACGGGATTCACCCGCGGCAAGGGACTGCGCGGCCCCGTTGTCGAGCTCGTATCGATAGCTACCGTCGGCGCCAAGGGTCAGGGTGCCGTAGGTGCCGGCATATCGACCCGGCTCATCGACTACCAACTCTGAATTCTGGTCTGCGTCCGAGTCGTTATCGAGAACGGACCCGGTGGCGGACAAAAGCACGTCTTCCATGACGCTGTTGACGTCGGCGGCGGCAACGGGACTATCGTTCGTGCCGACGATGGTCACCATGGCGGTGGCTGTCGCCGTGGCGCCATGCTCGTCGGTCACCATGTAGACGAAGGTGTCCTCGGCGGTTTGACCCTCCGCGAGCCAATCGAAGCGGCCGGCAGGGTCGTACGTGAAGGTGCCGTCGTCATGGCTCGTAACCCACGGAACCGCGGCGATCGGATCCACGAAGTCCAGAAGAAGGCCGGCTCCCGACTCGCCAGCGCCGTAGTTCCGTACGCCGCTTTCCAGCACGTATGCGCCAGCCTCGTCCGCCACGAACTCGAAAGACACCCAGCCGGTGCTGCCCTCCGGCCCGACCCCCGCGATGTCGGCTGCGAAGAGCCGGATCTCCTCTCCGCTTCCCGAGCGCACGAGCACATACCCGTCGTCGTTGAACCCAGTACCGTCCACCGCGACGAATTGAGCGAAGCCGGAGATGGCTTCTCCGGCTTCCAGGCGCACGCTCCGCGAAAGCGTCGTATAGACGCCTTGCTCCTCGCCTGCGAAGACGGCTGCCACATACCGGCCCTCGGGTGCCTCTTCCGTCTCCGCCGTGAAGACGCGATCGCTCGAGGCTGTCCAGCCTTCCAGGCTACCGTGCTCGAAGCCGATACCCGTGTGCCCACCGGCGAAAAAGACATGCCTGGCGTCGCCGTCCGGGTCGAAATAGCTCGCCTCCAGCGTGACCGGTGAACCGTTGGCGTGGGCGAGCGCGACGATGTCGTACGCCTCGGGCGCGTCGTTGGCGCCTTTCAGCAGGATCTCGACCGTTCGGGTAGCTGTGCTTCCATGCCCGTCTTCGACTGTGACGTCGTAGTACTGGGAAAGCACCTCCCCCTCGGCGAGCCGGTTCAGGAGGTCGTTTTCCACCTCGAAATACCATCCGATCGCGCCGGTGTTGCCGCTACCACTGTCCTCCTCGAGCCAGGCATCGAAGGAGCCGTCGTAGCTCGACGCCTGCGGATCGAACGTGACGGAATGCCAGTCCCACCGGTCGATGTCGCTGAAAAGGAGCTGTCCTTCGGTGGCCTGATAAGAAGGCACGTGCCCATCTTCGTTCACCTCGGCGACCGACACGTCGTCGATCAGCCAGAAGCCGGGATCGTTCCGGAACGAGAACTCGAGCAGCGTCTCTTCCGCGTCGTCGGCGGCGGCGACATGGAGCGTGTACTCCACGTACTCGTCCGAAGTGTGACTTTCGAGCGCCATCAGCTCCTCGCCGTCCCACCGAACGCTGAACTCGACGCCCGGCCCTTCGGCCGCCAGTCCAAGAAGACGGAAGCGAAGCAGGTACGAGCCCCCAGGGTCAGTCTCGACCCACTGGCTCAGAAGGGCAGCTTCTTCTTCCGCGCCGAAGGCCGCTGCCCGGCCATCGAAGGCACCCTCAAACGTGATTCCCGCGAGCTCCAGCTGCCCGGAAAGTTCCCATCCGGCCCCGCCATCCTCGAAGCCGCCGTTGTAGAGACGGTTGAATCCCTCCTGGCGCTCGAAAACCACGGCGTCTTCGGTGACCGAACCCGAGGCGGAAGTCTGGAATACAGGTGCATCGTTCCGGCCTTCGATGACGATCCGGAGCTCCCCGGTGGCGCTGGCGAGCAGGTCATCCTCGATCGTGTAGACGAAGGTGTCCGTGACGCTCGCGCCGGCGGACAGATTCTGTAGCGACGCACGGTCGGGCCTGTAAACAAAGCTGCCATCGGGGCCCAGGACGAGCGTTCCAAAGGCACCGACAAAGGTCGCCGGGGTAACGACGTAAGGAGCATAAGCGGGGTCGGACCAGAAATCGTTGGCCAGCACGCTCCCTGTTACCAGGTCGGCGTCCTCGTGCGTCAGGACTTCGTCCGCCTCGGCGATCAGGACGTGGGCGCTCGCGAGCGCCGCAATGCCCGCTTCGCCAAGCGCATCGTCCTCGCAGAAGGTGATCTGCCGGACGCGGCTCCCGGCGCCGAACCAGTCTTGCAGCAGGATGCGATCGCTCGTCCCCGCAATGGCGACGGTGACACTTCGTCCGTCCGTCGAGAACACCAGGTCGTTCGAACCGAGGTGGTCAAGGATGTGGACGGTGTCGAAGCCGCCGCCGGTGGCGGCAACGACGTCCTTGCCGTCGCCGGCGCCGAAGTTGTACTTGTCGTCGCCGAGTCCGCCATACAGGATGTCGTCGCCCGCGCCGCCCTCCAGGACGTCATTGCCTGCCCCGCCGTCGAGCCGGTCGTTGCCGCCGGCGCCCTCGAGGCGGTTGTCAAAGCCGTTGCCGTAGAGTTCGTTGTCCAGGTCATTGCCGCGGCCGATCCGCGCGTCTGCAGTGAAGTCGAGGTGGAGGACCTCCACGTTGTCCGGGAGGGTATAGTCGGTGAAGCTCCAGACCGTGTCGTAGCCTTCGTCCGCCGCCTCGAACACGAGGTCGGTGGTCCAGAGACGCGTGACGGCGCCCGCGATGAGGACGCCGCAATCCGAGTAGACCGGTATCTCGGTGGTCGCCTCGTAATACCCGTCGATGAAGTAAGTGTCGTCGCCGGTGCCGCCGGCCAGATCGTCGATCCCCTCTCCGTCGTCAAGGCCGTCGAGATAGTCGTTGCTCGACGTATTGAGGGGACCGTCTTGCCCGCCGCGAAGGATGTCGTTGCCGGAACCACCGTAGAGGTAGTCGTCGCCTGACCCACCGTCCAGGTAGTCGTCTCCTGACCCGCCGTCGAGATAGTCGTTGTTGGATAGAAAGACCGGGCCTCTTTGGCCGCCCTCCTCGTCGCCGAAGCCGACTGCCGCGATCTGCTCGATGACCCCGCCATCGGCGAGCCGATCTGCCACGAGCCCGTCGTCGCCGCCGTAGATCCAGTCGTCCCCGGAGCCGCCGTCGAGCTCGTCGTCGCCCGAGCCGCCATCGAGGCGGTCGTTGCCATTACCGCCGTGAAGGTCGTCGTCGTTACGCGCGAGCTCCGTGCCATCGGGAACCCGCTTGGCGGCGTAAACCTCGCCCCCGCTGAACGTGACGAACACTTCCCTGAAGCCGGTGCGCACGGCGTCGTCGCCGCCGTAGAGGATGTCATCGCCGTCGTCGCCCCAGATGCGGTCATTCTCGGCGCGGCCGTCGATCGTGTCCTCGCCCTGATTGCCAGTGAGCTCGTTGAAGGCATCGTTACCGATGATGATGTTGTCGAGGCTGTTGCCCCAAACGCCGTACTCGGACTCCTCGGGCTCATCGCCGAAAGCGCCGAGCACCGTGGTGTTCTCCACGTTGTCCGGCATCTCGTACCACCCGAGCGACTCGTAGACCGTGTCGACGCCTTCCCCGACCCGCTCATCGATCGCGTCGCCGAAATCGTCGACGTAGTAAGTGTCGTCGCCCTCGCCGCCCCGCATCCGGTCGCTGCCGGTGCCGCCGTCCAGGACGTCATCCCCTGCATCGCCGTAAAGCGCGTCCTCGCCCTCACCTCCAATCAGCGTGTCGTCACCGCCGAATCCTTCCAGCAGGTTGCCGCCCGCATTCCCGGCAATGAGGTTGTCCAGTTCATTTCCCGCGCCGCTCAGATCTTCGCTGCCATCCAGGTAAAGCGCCTCGACCCCGTGCCCGAGCTCATGGCTGACGGCCGAGTAAACGGTGTCGTAGCCGCCGCCGTCCGTCTCGTCGGTGACGTCCCCGGAATCGTCGACCCTGTAGGTGTCGTCGCCCGCACCGCCCGCGAGGTAGTCTGCGCCCGAGCCGCCGTCGAGGAGATCCGCCCCCTCGCCACCGTGGAGAATGTCATCGCCGTCTTCGCCGTGCAGCTCGTCGTCTCCTTCCCCGCCGTCGAGACTGTTATGGCCTTCGTTGCCGACGATGAGGTTGTCGAGCTCGTTGCCGATGCCCCATAGATCCTCGTGGCCGTCGAGCTTGAGCGCTTCGACGTGCGCGCCAAGCACGTACGAGAAGGCGGCCACGACGGCGTCGAAACCCTCGCCTTCAAGCTCCACGACCTCGTCTTCGGGCCGGTCCACCGCATACCAGTCGTTTCCGGCTCCCCCGCGCAGGACGTCCGCCCCTTCCCCACCCTCGAGATAGTCGTCGCCTTCCATGCCGGCGAGGACGTCATTGCCGCCTTCCCCGAACAGGAAATTGGCAAGCCCGTTCCCGGTGATGACGTTGTCGAGCGCGTTGCCGCCGCCGGTGACGGCCAGCGGGCGACCGAAGCGAAAAGTTGAGATCGGGATGTCGGGGTCGAAGTCCCGGGTATCGACGAGGAGCGTCAGGTTCTCGAAGTGATCGCCGAGCCAGAAATCCACTTCGGCGTACACAGTGTCGACACCCTCGCCTTCCTGCTCCTCCAGGATGTCCCCGCCGTCGTCCTCGTAGGTAACGTATTCCCCACCTTGATAGTTGACGGTGAAGTGATACGCCCCGCTCACCACGTACGTATCGTCTCCAGCGCCGCCGCGCATGAGGTCACTGCCGGCAAAACCGTAGAGCAGGTCGTTTCCGTCGCCCCCCACCAGCTGATCGTCGCCGAAGTGCCCGAAAAGCCGGTCGTCGCCGCCGTTGCCGATCAAGACATCACCGCCGAACGCCGACGAGAGCTCCACCTGCTGGGGGACGAACCAGGGGAAGTGGCCGCGGTAGATCGCAGCGTTGGCGGCGTCGTGGAGCATCTCCTCGACCGCATTCCGGGCCGCGGTGAACTGCTGGACGAAAACGCCCGGCGCGGAGTACGTGTCGGACTGCCCATTCAGCCGGTACGCGTACAGAGTGTTGTCCGCGTCGTTGCCCTGGATGGTGTTCTGTTCAGCGGTTCCAATCCCGTCGATGGCCGCATTTCCGGTAAGGAGCAGATCCTCCGTCCATTGGCCGAGCACAAAGGAAACGCTCGATTCGACCACGTCCCGGCCGCCGTGCTGCAACAGGCGCCCGTAGGTGGTCTCGCCGCTTTCCGGGTCGACGGCGATTTCGCGCTGGTAGAAGTCGAGCTCCTCGAGAACGACGTCTGCCGCGTTGTCGACGACGTAAGTGTCGTTGCCAACGCCGCCGGCCATGGTGTCCGCGCCCTCTCCTCCATCCAGGCGGTCGTTCCCTGAGCCGCCGAAGAGATCGTCGCCGCCGTGCAGGCCGAAGAGCGAATTGTGGCCATCGTTGCCGCGAAGCCGATTGCCGGCGGCATTGCCCGTAGCGGTGAGGTCCCCCGTGCCGCCGAGGACGAGCTCTTCCACGTTGGATGGAATGACGTACGAAACATGCGCTTCAACGATATCGTGGCCGCCTCCGCTCTCCTCGATGACGGAGTCTTGGGCGTTGTCGACGAGATAGGTATCGTCCCCCGCCCCGCCCGTCATCGCGTCGGCACCCTCGCCGCCGTCGATGTGGTCGTGCCCATCGCCTCCGCCGAGGACGTCGTCGCCTTCATCGCCGGCGATGAAGTCGTCGCCGGCGCCTGCATCCACGATGTCGTTGCCGGGCCCGGCGTGGATCTCATCGTCGCCCGCCCTGGCGACGATGAGGTCGTCGTCCTCATAGGCGTCGAAGCGGTCGCCAAGCGCCGTGCCGGCCAGCTCGTCCGGTCCGGGCGTTCCAAGGAACTGGAAGCCGCCCGCCAGCATGTCGCCGATCGTCAGGACCGTTCCGTCGGCAAAGCGGAACTCGGTGATGCTGGAGGTGCCGAACGGGTCGTCCGGGTCGAAGCCTTCGATGTGGATGGTCTCGCCGTTGCCGAAGTCGAGCGCAAGCGAGCCCAAACGCAGTGTGATCGTCTGGGGACCGATGCCTGCTCCGAACGCGAGGGCATTCTGGCCGTCGTCGATGATCCGGTCGCTTCCCGATCCGAGGGCCCAGAAGTAGACGTCGAAGCCTCCGCCGCCTGCCAGCTCGTCCGCGCCGGCCCCTCCTTCGAGGTAGTCGTCGCCTTCGCCACCCAGCAGGACGTCCATCCCAGCCTGGCCAAACAGCGCGTCGTCCCCGTGGCCGCCTTCCAGCCGGTCGTCGCCCTCGCCGCCAGCGAGCTCGTCCGAGCCGTCCTGGCCCATGAGCATGTCGTTGCCAGCGTCGCCCTGCAGAAGATCATCGCCGTTGCCTCCATCCATGGCGTCGTCGCCGGCGCCGCCGGCCATCTCGTCATTGCCGGAGTCCCCGAAGAGCGTGTCATCGCCGCCCTCGCCGAACAGCCGGTCGTCGCCCCCGCCACCTTCCAGCCGGTCGTTGCCGCCCTCCGCGCCGAGCGTGCCATCTTCGCCCGACAAGGTATCGTCGCCGTCGCCGCCGAGCAGCTCGTCGTGGCCCGCCTGGCCGAAGAGCACATCCGCGCCCCCGCCGCCCGAAAGAAAGTCGTTGCCGGCGCCAGCCTGGAGAAAATCCTCGCCTTCGCCACCGTACAGCTCGTCGTCGCCGCCCTGGCCGAAGAGCTGGTCGTTGCCTGCGCCGCCCTCGAGGACGTCCGCGTCTCGACCGTCCTCGTTGGCCGCGCCTTCGTCACCGACAAGCACGTCGTCGCCGGCGCCGCCGCGCAGGCGGTCGGCGCCGAGCCCGCCGACGAGCTGGTCGGCGCCCGCGCCGCCGTCCAGATGGTCTTCGCCGCCGTATCCGATGAGAACGTCGTCGCCCGCGCCACCGTAGAGCTCGTCCGCACCCTGATCTTCCGTCGCGACGTTGTCGGCATCGCCATGAAGCTCGTCCGCACCGTCTCCACCGTATAGGATGTCGCTGCCGCCCCCGCCGATGAGGAGATCGTTGCCATCCTCGCCGGAAAGATAATCGTCGCCCGGCGCGTGGCCCGGGTCGTCGCCTTGCAGCTCGTCGTCTCCTGCGCCACCGAAAAGCGCGTCGTTGCCGCCCTGCCCGAAGAGCCGATCGTCGCCGTCTCCGCCGTCAAGGAAGTCGCCGCCGTGAAGTGCCTCCGCGAGACCCACGCCGTCCCCCTGCAGCTCGTCGTCGCCCCCGCCGCCGAGAAGCGTGTCTTCCCCGACCTCGCCATAGAGGAAGTCGTCGCCGCCCCCGCCATGGAGAACATCGGCGCCGCCTCCAGCGCTCACCGCTCCGATCGAAAGCGTCAGCGTAGTCCCCGGCACAATGGGCGGCGGCGGATCAACCGCCACGTCGCGATCACCGTGGAGCACATCCGCGCCCGCGCCGCCGGCAAGCAAGTCCGCGCCTGCGCCGCCGAGGAGAACGTTGTCCGCCGCGCTGCCTACCAGCCGGTCATCGCCTTCGCCGCCGTCCAGCCATTCGCTTCCCGCCACTGGGGTGACGGTGTCCGGGGAGAAGATCGTGGCGTCGTCCGCCTCGGTGCCGGCGTAGATGCGGTCATTCCCACCCTCGCCCATGAGGAGCGCTTCAACGCCCTCGCCCCCTAGCACCAGATCATTGCCCTCCCCGCCAAGCACGAGATCCGCGCCCGCACCGCCCTCGATCCGGTCATTCCCTCCTTCACCCGCCAGACTGTCGTCCCCCTCGCCGCCGAGCACATGATCGTCGCCAGGCCCGGCATTCACGATGTCGTTTCCGCCCAGTCCCTCGATGCGATCGTTCCCCGGGCTCCCGACAAGGAAGTCGTTGCGCCCCGGCGCCGGCGTCCCATTGACCACGTTGCCCCATTCGTCGACGGTGTGGCCGTCGCCGGAAAGACCAATCTGGTCGCCGAGAATCACGTACGTTGTCGGAGCGCCCTCCGGCCCATCCGCCGCGCTCAAGCGGATCGTCGCGGCCGTGCCCGTCTGGTGCGTGGGCATTCCGTTCGCGCCGATGATTGTCTGCGTCAGGGTGAGTACGGCGTCCCCCTGTACGCGGCCGGTCTGAATCAGCACGAACGACGCCTGTCGCTGACCTTCCGGAATCAGAATCTCGAAAACGCCAGATGAACCGAGCTCGATCGTCTCGGCACCGTTGACGACCGTCAGGCTTTCAGTGCCGGCTCCGGATACCTGGAAGCGGGTCATCGAACCACCCGGGCCCGCCTCATACGGCGAATACACCGTCACCACCTGGGATCCGCCGTTGGGAATATCCAAAGAGGCGGGTGGCGCGGAATCGGGATCGAAGGATGTATCGGAAAAAGAAGAAGCACCGCCATCACCCGCGGATGCATCGGCGAACGGAGACGCCCCCACGCCCGCCGCCACCACCCGGCGCGCGCCTGCCGCGTTGACAATGACCAGCGCCTCCTCGATCAGCGGCCTGATTGCCGCGTA
>CAYWSG010000015.1:0-5650 GCA_964461055.1 uncultured Enterobacteriaceae bacterium
CTGCCCTTCGCCGAGGCCGAGCCCGGCGCGACGGGGCTCGAGCTCCTGCTGCCGCTCACGCTCAAGTGGGGCGCGGAGCGCAAGCTCGCGCTCGGCCCCACGCTCGCGCGCATCACCTCCGAGCCGGCCCGGATCCTGGGCAGCGCCGCCGGGCGCCTCGTTCCCGGCGCCCCCGCCGACGTGGTGCTCTTCGACCCCGCCGAGGAAGTGCGCGTCAGCGCCGAGACGCTGCGCAGCCAGGGCAAGAACTCGCCGTTTCTCGGCGCGTCGTTCCAGGGACGCGTGCGCTACACGATCGTCGCCGGCAACGTCGTCTACGAGGCATGAGGTTCCCCGTCGCTCTGGGCGTGCTCGCGCTCGCGGCCGGCTGCGCCTCGCAGGCGCCGGCGCCTTCGGCACCCGACGGCGGCCCGGCCAACCTGCCCGGTGAGGCGCCCGCAAGCAGCCCTTCGTCCAGGCCCGGCGGCTACTACCAGGACGACGGTCCCGGCGACAATCCGCCGGCCGACCTCGCGAGCGTTCCGGACGCCGTGCCGGCGAAGGAGCCGCTGCACCGCTACGCCAACCGTCCCTATACGGTGTTCGGCAAGGGCTACGTGCCGCTTTCCACGCTGCAGCCTTATCGCGAGCGCGGGCTCGCGAGCTGGTATGGCCGCAAGTTCCATGGCCAGCGCACCTCGAGCGGCGAGGTCTACGACATGTACCGCATGACGGCCGCCCACAAGACGCTGCCCATCCCGAGCTTCGCGCGCGTGACGAACCTCGCCAACGGCCGCAGCGTCACCGTCAGGATCAACGACCGCGGCCCTTTCCATGGCGAGCGCATCATCGACCTTTCCTACGCGGCTGCGCACCGCCTCGGCTTCATCCAGGCGGGCAGCGCGATGGTGGAGGTCGAGGCCATCCTTCCCGGACAGGAGAATGCCGACGGGGGCGAGGCGGGCCCTGAAACGGGCCGCGAGGCCGGGCACGAGGCAGGTCACTATGTCCAGCTCGGCGCTTTCTCCTCCCGGGATAACGCCGAGGCGCTGCGCTACCGGCTCGGCGCGCAGCTCGGCTGGCTGCGCGAGCGCGTCGAGGTGCGCTCCATCGGCAAGCTGTGGCGGCTGCACGTCGGACCCTACGACACGGGCGAGGCCGCCCGGGCCATCGCTTCGCGCATCGAAAGCGAATTGAACCTGAAGCCCTTCGTCGTTGTCCGCTAGGGGAGCCTGCGCTCGGCGCGGGCGGGCCGTACCCAGAACTTATAATTCGCCACTTTCGCAGGTCCCCAATGCACCGTTTCCTGCAGCGTTCCCGTTTCCTGCATCGTTGCCGCCCGCTCTGGCTGCTCGCGCTGCTCGTCGGCGCCGCCGCCCACGCCGCGGCGCCTCCGCCGCCCACGATCGTCGGCAAGTCCTGGCTGGTGGTCGACCTCTCGAGCAATCAGGTGCTCGCCGCCGAGCGGCCCGACGAGCGCGTCGAGCCGGCCTCGCTCACCAAGATCATGACGGCCTACGTGGTCTTCGCCGCGCTGCGCGACAAGAAGATCACGCTCGACCAGCAGGTGCTCGTGTCGGAGAAGGCCTGGCGGGCGCCCGGCTCGCGCATGTTCATCCGCGTCGGCACCAAGGTGACGGTCGACGAGCTCATCCGCGGCATGGTGGTGCAATCGGGCAACGACGCCTGCATCGCGCTCGCGGAGGCGGTCGCGGGCTCCGAGGAAGTCTTCGCGCAGATGATGAACCGCGAGGCCGAGCGCCTCGGCATGAAGAACACCAGCTTCCGGAACAGCTCGGGCCTCCCCGATCCGGAGCACTACAGCACGGCGCACGACCTCTATCTGCTCACCGCCGCGCTCATCCGCGACTTCCCCGAGTACTACAGCCAGTACTACTCCCAGAAAGAGTTCCGCTACAACAACATCTCGCAGCCCAACCGCAACCGCCTGCTCTGGGTCGACCCGAGCGTGGACGGCGTGAAGACCGGCCACACCGAGGCCGCCGGCTACTGCCTCGTCGCTTCCTCCAAGCGAGGCGAGCGCCGCATGCTCTCGGTGCTGCTCGGCTCGAGCTCCGAGGCGATGCGCGCGCAGGAGTCGCAGAAGCTGCTCAACTGGGGCTTCCAGTTCTTCGACAGCGTGAAGCTCCACGGCGCGCACGAGGCGGTGAAGTCCCTCGAGGTGTGGAAGGGCGCGGCCGAGCTCGTCAAGGCGGGCTTCACGCGCGATCTCGTCATCACCGTGCCGAAGGGCGAGACCGACAAGCTCAAGGCGGAGCTCCTCTCGCAGCAGCCGCTCGTCGCGCCCGTCGCCAAGGGGCAGCGCGTGGGGACGCTACGCGTCACGCACGAAGGCCAGCCGCTCGGCGAGTATCCGCTCGTCGCCCTCGAGGACGTCGGCGTGGCCGGCATCTTCGGGCGCGCCTGGGATACACTCAGGCTGTGGCTGAGGTAGCGTCGACGAAGGCGGGCCCGATGGTGTTCCTGAACGGCCGGTTCCTCCCTCCCGAGGAGGCGAAAGTCCCCGTGCTCGATCGGGGATTCATCTTCGGCGACGGAGTCTACGAGCTCGTGCCCGTGTACTCGCGCGTGCCGTTCCGGCTCGACGAGCACCTCGCGCGCCTCGAGCGGAGCCTCGGCGAGGTGGGAATCCGCAACCCGTACTCGCGCGCGCAATGGCGCGAGCTGATCTACCGCCTGATCGATGCGCAGCCCTTCGACGACCAGGGCGCCTATTTCCAGGTCACCCGCGGGGTGGCGAAGCGCGACCATGCCTTCCCCAAGGACGTGGAGCCGACGGTGTTCATGATGTCGAATCCGCTGGTGAATCCGCCGCGCGAGGACGTGGAGCGGGGCGGAAAGGCGGTCACGGCGCAGGACTACCGGTGGCTGCGCTGCGACATAAAGTCGATTTCCCTGATCGGGAACTGCATGCTGCGAGAGCTTGCCGCGCAGGCGGGCGCCGCCGAGACGATCCTGTTCCGCGACGGCAGGCTCACCGAGGCCTCGGCCTCCAACGTCTTCATCGTCAAGGAGGGCGTCGTCGTCGCGCCGCCCAAGTCCCCTCTCATCCTGCCGGGCATCACGTACGACGTGGTGGTCGAGCTTGCGCACGCGAACGGGATTCCGCTCGAGCTGCGCGAGGTGCCGGAGGCCGAGGTGCGCTCGGCCGACGAGATCTGGGTCACCTCCTCGTCGAAGGAAGTCTTTCCCATCGTCGAGCTCGACGGCGCGCCGATCGGCAGCGGCCGGCCCGGTCCCGTGTTCCAGCGCATGTACGCGCTCTACCAGGACTTCAAGCAGAAGGTCATGCGCGCCGGCAAGCGGGAGGCGGTGTCGGCCTGACGATGGCCGAAGAAGGCTCAGCGCTCGCTTTTCCGTGCGACTTCCCCATCAAGGTGATGGGCCGAAAGGAGCACGGCTTCGCGCAGGCCGTCGTCGACATCGTGCAGCGCCACGCGCCCGACTACGATCCGGCCAGCGTCGAGATGCGCCCGAGCCGCCAGGGCACCTACCTCAGCCTCACCTGCACGGTGCGCGCCAGTTCGCGCGAGCAGCTCGACGCGCTCTATCGCGAGCTCTGCGACCATCCCTCGGTCGTCATGGTGCTTTGATGCACGCCGCCGGACATGCAGCGGCAATCGCCCAACCCGTCAGGACGAGCCACCTTGGCCTTCTGCGCTATGAGGAAGCGCTCGAAGCCATGCGGGCGTTCACCCGCCTGCGCGACGAAACCACGCCGGACGAGCTCTGGCTTCTCGAGCATCCGCCGGTCTATACGCTGGGGCAGGGCGCGCCCGAGCGCGTGGTCGCGAACGCGATCCCCGTCGTGCGAAGCGACCGCGGAGGCGACATCACCTATCACGGCCCCGGCCAGGTCGTGCTCTACGGGCTCGTGGATCTCGCGCGCCGCGGCATCCGGGTGAAGCGCTATGTGTGGCTTCTCGAGCAGGCGGTCATCGATCTTCTCGGCCAGGGGGAGCGCAGGCCCGGCGCGCCGGGCGTGTACGTCGAGGGCGCGAAGATCGCGGCGCTCGGCATCCGGGTCGTGCGCGGTCGCGCCTACCATGGCCTTTCGCTCAATGTGGACATGGACCTTTCGCCCTTCTCGGCGATCGACCCCTGCGGCTACCCGGGATTGCAAGTGACACAGGCAAGGGACCTCGGCCTGCTAAAGTCGCCTTACGACATGGCTGACAGTCTCGCAAAAGCATTGATCGCCCGCTTCGACCATGAGTGAACCCGGCGTGAAGGAGAAAGGCGCCAGCAAGACCTGGCGCACGCTCGAGCGCTACGCCATCAAGGTCGTGCAGGACGACGAGCGGCTACCCAAGCCCTCGTGGATCCGCGTGCGGGCCGCGACGCCCGATTCACGCTATTACGACATCAAGCGCATCCTGCGCGAGCAGAAGCTGCACACGGTGTGCGAGGAGGCTTCGTGCCCGAACATCGCCGAGTGCTTCGGCAAGGGCACGGCCACCTTCATGATCCTCGGCGACATCTGCACGCGCCGCTGCCCGTTCTGCGACGTCGCGCACGGCCGCCCGCTCCCGCCGGACTCCCAGGAGCCGCAGCACCTGGCCGACACGGTGGCCGCGCTGCGGCTTTCCTATGTCGTCGTCACGAGCGTCGACCGCGACGACCTGAAGGACGGCGGCGCGCAGCACTTCATCGATTGCATTGCGGCCATCCGCAGGACCTCGCCGCGGACGAGGATCGAGGTGCTGGTGCCCGATTTCCGCGGGCGCCTCGATCGCGCGCTCGAAATCCTCGCCGCCGTGCCGCCCGACGTGATGAACCACAACCTCGAGACCGTGCCACGGCTCTACAAGCGGGCCCGGCCGGGCGGCGACTACGCGCATTCCCTCCTGCTCCTCAAGCGCTTCGGGGCGGCGAATCCCTCGGTGCCGACCAAGTCCGGCCTGATGGTCGGCCTCGGCGAGACGGACGACGAGATCCTCGAGGTCATGCGCGACCTGCGCGCGAACGACGTGGACATGCTGACGATCGGCCAGTACCTGCAGCCGTCGCCGCACCATCTGCCGGTCGAGCGCTACGTGCATCCGGACGTCTTCAGGAAGTTCGAGGCAGCCGCGCGCGAGATGGGCTTTCGCCACGCCGCCGTCGGTCCCCTGGTGCGCTCGTCCTACCACGCCGATCAGCAAGCGCACGACGCCGGCGTGGGGGGCACGGGGGTTTGAGGAAGCCTTAGGCTTTCGTCCGCCTAGATTTTCGTGTTTTGGGGCGCGGCAAGCGCAGCCTCGATCAGCCGCTCGAACTCCTCGAGCGGCACCTCGCCCACGTAGCGCTTCAGCACCCGGCCATCGCGGCCGATGACGAATACCGTCGGCGTGATGCGGACGTTGCCGAAGCGGCGGGCGAGCTCGCCCGACTCGTCGATCGCCACCCGGAAGGGCAGCGCGTGCTCGGCGGCATACTGCGCCACCGCTTCCCTGCGGTCGCGCACCGCGATGGCGATCGTTTCGTAGCCGCGCGGGCCGAACCTGCGCTGCGCGGCGACGAGCTCGGGCATCTCGCGCCGGCAGGGCGCGCACCAGGTCGCCCAGAAGCTCACCACGGTGACCGCCCCCCGGCGCGTGGCGAGGTCGACCTGCTCGCCGGAGAGCGTCTCGACGCGCGCCTCGGTGGCGGGCCGGCTCGGCATGGCGAG
>CAYWSG010000015.1:5750-40412 GCA_964461055.1 uncultured Enterobacteriaceae bacterium
AAGCCGCTCGAGCGGAGGACCATGAGGGAGATCATTTTCGCCGTGCTCGCCGCTTGCGCGATGACGTGGGGCGCGCCGGCGATGGGCCAGTTGGAGCGCATCACCGCGGCCGAAGCGGCTTCGGCGCTGAAGGGCGCGCTCGACCAGGGCGCCCGCGCCGCCGTCGCCTCGCTCGGGCGCGCCGACGGCTATCTCGGCAATCCCAAGGTGAAGATCCCGCTGCCGTCTTCCCTCACGAAAGCGGAGTCGACGCTGCGCCGCTTCGGCATGGGGCGCTACGCCGACGAGCTCATCGTGGCGATGAACCGGGCGGCCGAGGCGGCGGTGCCCGAGGCGCGGCAGCTCTTCGTCGACGCGGTGAAGAAGATGACGGTGCAGGACGCCAAGGGCATCCTGACGGGGGGCGACACCGCGGGCACCGAGTACTTCCGCCGCACGACGGAAAGCGAGCTTCGCGCGCGGTTCCTGCCCATCGTCAGGAAGGCGACCGCCAAAGTTCGCCTGGCGAAGAAATACAACGCCTACGCCAACCACGGCGTGCGCTGGGGCCTCATCGAGGAGGAGCACGCCGACCTCGACGAGTACGTCACCCGCAAGGCGCTCGACGGTCTCTTCCTCACCGTCGCCGACGAGGAGCGCAAGATCCGCAAGGACCCGCTCGAGGCGGGCAGCCGGATCATGCGGAAGGTGTTCGGCGCCCTGGGCTGACCTTCGGCACGGCGCGCAGCGCCTCGATCAGGAGCTGGGCGCCCGGCGAAGAGTGCTCGGCGGTCCGTCGCAGAATGCCGATCGGCCGTTCGGTGCCGGGCAGCCGCACGGGCAGGCACACCAGCGCGCCGGTCTTGAGCTCGTGCTGGAAGAGCGCGCGCGACGCAGCGGAGATCATGTCGGTCTCGAGGAGCAGGCCCCGGATGATCGAAAGGTCGGCCGACTCCACCGCCACGGCGGGCTCCGCGAGCCCTCGGCGCTCGAGCACCGAGGCGAGCGCATCGCGGGTCGGCGTCCCCTTCTGGGGGAGCACCCACCGCGCACGCAAACATTCCTCGAGCCGCAGGCGGCGCTTTCGGGCAAGCGGATGCCCGGCGCGGGCGAGCACCGCCATCGGCTCGTGCAGGAGCTCCTCGCGCACGAGGCCCTCCTCGCGGCGCCCCGGCGGCAGCGCGCCGACGAGGAAATCGATGTCGCCGACGCGAAGCAGCGCCACCAGCCGGCCGAGCGGCGCCTCTACCGTGCGCACGCTGAGGAGCGGATGCCGGGCGAGCACGCGCCCAATGGCCACGGGCAGAAGATAGGGACGGCCGAAGGGCAGCGCGCCGACGACGACCTGCCCGGTGACGACGCCTTTCGTCAGGGCGATCTCCGCGACGGCGAGCCTCAGTGACGACAGGGCGCGCTTGACGTGCGGCGTCAGGAGCTCGCCCGCCTCGTTCAAACGGATGCCGGAAGGCGCGCGGTCGAATAATGCGATGCCGAGGCTCTCCTCGATCTCCCGCAGCGCCATGCTGACGGCCGGCTGGGAAAGGCCGAGCTGCTGCGCTACCTCCCCGACATGGCGCCGCTCGTCGAAGGCGATGAGGATGGCGAGCCTGCGCTCATGCACGCCGAGCAAGAAGAAAGGCGAGGCGAGAAGCGTTGCGGAGCGTTCCGGGAATTGCCTGCAAAGCGCCTCGCGAGCCTCGGCGAGCTCGGCGAGCGCGTCCCGGGCCCGGCGCTGCAGCACGCGGCCCGCCTCGGTGAGCAGCCATGTGCCGGGGCGTCGCTCGAAGAGCGGCGTCTCCAGCGATGATTCGAGCTCGCGCAGCGACCGGGAGACTGCCGAAGGCGCCCGGTAGAGCTCATCGGCCGCGCGCGCAAGGCTGCCCCAGCGCGCCACCGCGAGGAAGGCGCGCAGATGCTTGGTATGAACCACTCACGAAGGCTATCAGGCGGCGGGCCTGCCAGCCTCGGCGTCCCTGCCGAGCAAGGCGATCAGCTCTTCGGAGCGCAGGACCGTGCCGAAGTTGACCCGGACCGTCGCCAGCGTTCCCTCGTGGCCTGCGCCGTTGCTGCTGCTTACGCAGTCCTCGGCGAGCACGACGTAATAGCCGAGAAAGAAGCCCTCGCGTAGCGTCGAATCGACGCAGACGTTCGTCGCCACGCCGGTGAAAACGAGCGTCTTGACCCCCTGCGCCTGCAGCGCCTCGTGCAGGCGCGTCTGGTGAAAGCCGCTGAAGGTGTGCTTGTCCACGACGAGGTCGCCGGGCTGCGGGCGGATGCGGAAGAAGTCGGCGCCCCACGAGCCTTCCATGCAAAGGCCCTCTTTCCCGCCTCGCTTGGCGATGTGCGCGGGCGCCAGGTACTTGAAGTCGTAGATGGAGCGCAGCCAGACCACCGGCATGCGGGCGGCGCGCGCCGCGGTGGCGAGGCGATCGATGTTCTGCGCGACCCGGACGTTGTCCTCTTCCCGGATCTTCGGGCCGCCGCCTTCGGCCCGCGCCCGGCTCAGGAACCCGTCCTCGGCGCAGAAATCGTTCTGCAGGTCGACGATGACGAGCGCTGCATGCGCAGGGCGGACCTGCTCCTCCACGCTCAGCAAGAGCTCGGCGGCGCCGCTCATCGCCCCGGCGCAACCGTGCCGCACTTCTTGCACGTGCGGAACTCCAGCGAGCCGAAGTAGTTGTCGTAGGCCCGGGAGACCGGATCCGCGCCGTAGTCGCTGACGACGAACGTCTCCTCGTGCAGGAAGTTGTCGCACTTCGGGCAGAACCAGTGGAAGCGGTCGATCTCGCCCGGCCGGCGCTTGCGCTCGATCACGAGCTGGAACGCGTCGGGCGCGAAGCGCGGCGAGTGCGGCACCAGCGGCGCCTGGTACAGGCAATGGCCCTCGGGCACCACCGAGACCTGCTCCTTGCCTTCGGGCGTGCGCCAGTGCAGCCGCAGCTCGCCCTTGATGGAGAACTGGAACTCGTGGCTCGGGTTGATGTGGAACTCGCTCCGGTACTCGCGCCCGCGGGCGACAAAGCACAGGCACTCGTCCTCCTGCCAGAGCGGGTAGGTGCGCCGCTCGGTGTTGTGCTGCAGGTAGTCCATGATCTCCTGCAGGTCGATCTGCGGCAGCGGCAGCTGCAGGGTCGGGAACGTCTTCATCGGGGGAATCTTCAGCGCTTGGTTCATATGCTCCTCAGTGCGGAAGGCGCCTCGAAGGCGCGGTAGCGGGCTTCCATGAGCTCCGCAAAGGCGATGCAAGTGTAGTCGCCGTAGAGCGGGCCGATCGCCTGGAGGCCCACCGGCAGCCCGTCGGGCGCGCGCCCGACGGGAAAGACGGTCGCCGGCAGATGCGCGATGCCGGCGAGCCCTGCCCAGAACACCTGCTCGATCGCCGGCCGCGGCCGGCCGTTGACCGGCACGAGCCGCTCGTGGCGCGGCTGGCTGTGGTCGTGCCGGAACGCGGTCGTGGAGGCCGCCGGGCACAGGAGCAGGTCCCATTCTTCAAAGAAGCGCTCCCACGCGAGCTGCATGCGGTAGCGCCGATCGTGCTCGATCAGCCACTCGCGATGGTAGGCCGCGACGCCGCGCGCGTGACGCGCCACGTAGTCGTCCGCGGACGCTTCGAGCTCGCCGCGCTGGCGGAGCGCCCGCTCGAACTCTTCTTTTGGCAGCTTGGCGCTCGTCGCGCCGCGAATGAGCAGGACCGTATCGCGCGCGACGTCCTCGAGGTCGATCGCGGGTCGCGCGCTCGTGTCCACGCGCGCGCCCTCCCGGCGCAGAAACTCGATCGCCGACTCCAGGCACTCGCGCACGCCGGCATCCACTTCGGCCTGCGGCGCATCGAGCATGGCCGCGACGCGAAACCCGCGCAGGGATCGCTTGCGGCACTCGGGGAGCGCGAGCTTCCAGCCGCGCGCGGCAGGGCCATGGGGCCCCGCGGTCAGCGCGAGCATCAGGCGCAGGTCCTTCGCGCTGCGCGCCATCGGTCCTACCACCGAGATGTCGGTCGGGGGCGCGGGCGCGAGCCCGTGGCCCTCGGGCGGCACGATGCCCCACGTGGGCTTGTGCGCGTAGATGCCGCAGAAGTGGGCCGGCACCCGCAGCGATCCGCCGATGTCGCTTCCCCACTCGAGCCCGACGAGCCCGGCGGCGAGCGCGGCGGCGGAGCCGCCGGAGGAGCCGCCCGGCGTGCGCTCCGGATCCCACGGGTTGACGCTCGTGCCGTAGACGTCGTTGAAGGACTGCCAGTCGGCGAGGAAGAGCGGCACGTTCGTCTTGCCGAACACGATGGCACCGGCGCGCTGGAGGCGCTCGACGGAAACGGCGGTCGTGGCGGCGATGTTGGCCTTGTGGGCGGGCGAGCCCCAGGTGGTCGGCGTGCCGGCGAGGTCGAAGGCTTCCTTCACCGTGGCCGGAACGCCGTGCAAGGGGCCCGGCTTCTCGCCGCGGGCGAGGGCCGAATCCGCCGCGTCGGCCTGCGCGCGCGCCTTGTCCGCCTCGAGCACCACGATCGCGTTGAGCGACGGATTCAGCTTTTCCACGCGCTCGAGGTATAGCTCGAGGAGCGCGCGGGCGGTGATCCGCCGCTCGCGGACGGCGGCCGCGAGGGCGACCGCGGATTCGAAGGCGAGATCCGTCATCCGGTGATGCCGTGCACCCATTTTCCGCCCACCAGGGTGGCGCGGCATTGAAGGTCGAGCAGCGCGTCGCCGGCGAGCGCCAGCGGATCGCCGTCCAGCACCGCGATGTCCGCGTAGTGGCCCGGGACCAGCTGGCCCTTCACATGCTCTTCGAAGGAGAGGTAGGCCCCCGCGCGCGTGAGAAGCCTCAGGCCGACCTCCGGCGAGACGATGCCGCGGGCACCGATGGTGCGGCCGGTGTGGCGTTCCTTGCGGGTCGTCATGGCCCAGAGGCAGAAGAGCGGGTTGTAGGGGACGGCATCGGTCCCGGCGGACACCGGCACGCCGAGCTCGTGGAGCTGCCGTGCCGGCGACAGGTAGTCGAGCTCCTCCTCGCTCAGGCTCATGAACGGCGTCGCGTGCTTCCAGATGTACTGCCCGGGGATCAGGGTGACCGCGACGCCGGCGTTGCGGATCGTCGCGAGATCCGCGGGGCTCGAGCGGCTCACGTGCTCGAGCACCCAGCGGCGCTCGCCGATCGGGAAGCGCTGCGCGAGGCGCGCGATGACCGGGGCCACAAGGGCGAGCTTGTCGGAGACGATCGTGTGCACGCGCAGGTCGTAGCGGCCCGCGAGCAGGCAGAGCGCCTCGAAGTCGGCCGTCGAGTTCGCCTGCTGCGTGAAGCCTGCCCAGCTCACGTGCTGGAGGTCCTTTTGCTGGACCTTCTGCACGTTGGGGTCGCCGCCGTGGGCGATGAAAAAGCCCGAGACCCGGAACCAGGCATCGCCGATGCCGCGGCCGCGGAGGAGCGGCGACCAGTCGCGCATGACGACTTCCGCCTCCTCGATCGAGCGCCAGCGCGGGCTCACGACCATGGAAGTGCGCATGGTGAGGTCGCCGCGCTCCCACACCTCCTTGTAGGCCGCGAGCACGTCGGGCGCGCTGCCGTGCCCTTCGTAGATGCTCGTCGTGCCCATGCGGTGATAGAGCGCCATCGCCCGGGTGACGCCGTCGCGCCGCTCGTCGTAGGTGAAGCGGGGGACCGCCGGCAGCAGGTCGGGCTCGAGCAGGTTTACGTAGCTCTTCTCGACGAATACGCCCGTCGGCTCGCCGTGCGTGTCGGTCTCCATCACCGTGTTCGGCGACGTCGGGCGCGTATGGCGGTCGATCCCGTTTAGCTGCAGTGCGCGCGAGTTGAGCGCCGCATGGCAGGGTGGCTCACCCCAGTAGCCGCCGGGGCTGGGGATGTAGACCGGATGATCGGGGGCGGCGGCGTCGAGCTCGTGCCGGTTCGGCATGCGGCCCTCGGCGAGCGCCGAGGGACCGTCGAAGTAGAAAGGCGGCGTGCCCACCGGCATGGTCACGATCCACTCGCCCTTCGGCGTGGCCTGCGCGAGCGCCCGGATGCGTGCCTGTACGTCGGCGATGCTCCGCGCCTCCTCCAGCGAGGGCCGGACGAGCCGCGCGCCGATGCTGTCCATGTGCGCGTGCGTGTCGTTGAACCCGGGCAGGATCGTGCAGCCCGGGAAGTCGCGGACCGCGGTTCGCGGCCCGCGCAGCTCGAGCATGGCTTCTCGCGTCCCGGTCGCGAGGATCGCGCCGTCGGCGATGGCCACCGCCTCGGCGCGGCTGCCGGCGTCGTCCATGGTGAGGACGGCGCCGATCAGGATCTCGTCGGCGCGCTTCTTCGTCATCGCCGGCTCAACGCTTCTCGCCTACCCTGCGCACGACGTCGTCCCAGTAGCCGAAGTCGCGCTTGATGATGCGGGCAAACTCTTCCGGCGGCAGCCCCGTCGGCGTGAGCGACATGTTCGCGAGCCGCGTGGCCACCTCCGGCGTCTTCAGCACTGCCTGGATGTCGGCGAAGGCCTTGTCGACCACCGCCTTGGGCGTGCCGGCGGGAGCGAACATGCCGAACCAGCCGACGACATCGAGCTGGGTGAAGCCGAGCTCGCGGAAGCTCGGCACGCCGGGGAGCAGCTCGGAGCGCGGGCCGACGACGGCGAGCGCCCTCAGGTTGCCGGACCTGACCTGCGGCCCGGCAGTGGCGATCGTCGCGAAGCCCGAGGTGATGTGGCCGGCGACGATGTTCTGCACAAGCGGCGAGTCGCCCTTGAACGGCACGTGCGCCATGTCGAGCCCCGCGGCCTCGTTCAGCACGGCGCCGAGGAGGTGGAGCGTCTGGTTCGGCCCGCCGGAGCCGAAGGAGTGCTTGCCCGGCTCCTCCTTCACGAGCGCGATGTACTCCTGGAGCGTGTTGGCGGGCAGCTTCGGGTTGATCGAGAAAACGACCGGCGCGAGCGTCATATGCGCGACCGGCTGGAAGTCCCTGATCGGGTCGTACTGCGGCTTGGGATTGAGTGCCGGCAGGACGTTCTGGATGAGGCCGGAGTTCGTGAGCAGCAGCGTATGGCCGTCGGGCTGCGAGGTCTGCACGCGCTGCGCGCCGATCATGCCGCCGGCGCCGGGCCGGTTGTCGACGATGACCGGCTGCCCCCAGCGGGGCTGAAGTTGCGAGGCCACGAGCCGGCCGAGGGCGTCCATGGAGCCGCCGGGCGCATACGGCACGACGATGGTGACGGGTCGTTGGGGAAATTCCGTCGCCTCGGCGTGCGCCGCGGAAGCAGTGAGCAGCGCGGCGGCGGACACCAGGGTCAGGGCAGCGAAGCGGGAAAAAGCAAGGCGGGAGAGGGCTGGGCGCATCTCGTTACTCCGATGAGGTTGGAACACGCTGGCCCATTGTGGCCGCCTGCACGAAGCGGGTGCGCTCAAAAACCTGACAGCGCGTTCGAATTTGCTTATGGACGAGCCGCGGAAGAGCCGCGCGTCCCGGCACGCGTCGCGCGCCTCGTCGGCGCGCGTTGTGCGCCTCGTGTTAGTGCGCCTCGTCCCAGTTTGCGCCGACGCCGACTTCGACGACGAGCGGGACTTCCAGGCGGTGGACGTTCTGCATGAGCCCGGGGAGCTCGGCCTTCACGAGCCCGAGCTCTTCCTCCGGAACTTCGAGGACGAGCTCGTCGTGCACCTGCATGATGAGGAGCGACGCCAGCTTCTTCGCTTCGATGAAATCCTGCACGGCGACCATGGCGAGCTTGATGAGGTCCGCGGCGGTGCCCTGCATGGGGGCGTTGATGGCGGCGCGCTCGGCGGCCTGGCGGCGCACGGGGGCGCCGCTCCTGATCTCGGGGAGCCAGAGGCGCCGGCCGAAGACCGTCTCGACATAGCCCTCGCGGCGCGCGCGCTCGCGCGTCTCGTCCATGTAGCGCTTGGCGCCGGGGAAGCGGGCGAAGTAGCGATCGACGTAGGTCTGCGCGGTGCCGCGGTCGATGCCGAGGTTCTGCGCCACGCCGAAGGCCGACATGCCGTAGATCAGGCCGAAGTTGATCACCTTGGCGACGCGGCGATGGTCGGAATCGACTTGGGACAAGGGGATGGAAAAGATCTCCGCGGCGGTCGCGCGGTGGACGTCCTCGCCCTCGTCGAAGGCGCGGCGCAGGCTCGTGTCGCCGGAGAGGTGCGCCATGATGCGAAGCTCGATCTGCGAGTAGTCGGCCGAGACGATGCGCCGGCCCGGCGGCGCGATGAAGCACTCGCGGATGCGCCGGCCGGCGGGCGTGCGGATCGGGATGTTCTGCAGGTTGGGCTCGTTCGACGAGAGCCGCCCGGTGACCGCGGTGGTCTGCGAGTAGGTGGTGTGCACGCGGCCGGTGCGCGGGTTCACGCTCCTCGGCAGCTTGTCCGTGTAGGTCGACTTCAGCTTCGAGAGCGCGCGGTGCTCGAGGATGAGCTTCGGCAGCGGGTGGTCGAGCGCGAGCTCGGCGAGCACGTCCTCGTCGGTGGAGGGCTCGCCGGTGGGCGTCTTCTTTCGCACCGGCAGCTTCTGCCGCTCGAAGAGGATCTCGCGGATCTGCTTGGGCGAGCCCAGGTTGAAGGGCTGCCCGGCGGCCTCGAAGGCCTTCTGCTCGAGCGCGAGCATGTCGGCGCCGAGGGCATGGCTTTGCGCCTCGAGCTTCGCCGAGTCGAGCAGCACGCCGTTTCGCTCGATGCGAAAGAGCACCGGCAGCACCGGCTGCTCGATCTTCCCGTACACGAAGGCGAGCTTTTCGTCCGCGGCGATGCGCGCGTGCAGGATCTCGTGCAGCGCGAGCGAGCAGTCGGCCGCCTGCGCGGCGTACTGCGCCGCGCGCTGGAGCTCCACGCTCGAGAAGGCGATGCGCGAGGCGCCTTTCCCGACGACCTCTTCCGCGCCGAGCGTCTGCCAGCCGCAATGGCGGCGGGCGAGCACGCCGAGATCGCGCCGCTCGTGCACTTCGAGCACGTACGACTCGAGGATCACATCGTGCACGCAGCCGGCAAGCCGGATGCCGTGGTTCGCGAGCACGTGCATGTCGTGCTTCACGTTGTGGCCGACTTTCAGGCGCTCGGCGCTTTCCAGCCAGCCCTTCAGCTTCTCCAAAGTCTGCTTCAGGGGAAGCTGCGCAGGAGCTCCGGCGTAGTCGTGCCGGAAGGGCAGGTAGGCGGCCTCGCGGCCGTAGGCGAAGGAAAGGCCGATGAGCTCGGCGCTCATCGGGTCGCCGTCGGTGGCGTGCACGGCGAAGCCGACGAGCGGCTCGGCCTCGAGGCTCGCGATGAGCCGCTCGAGCGCCGTTTCGTCCGAGACGATGAAGAAGGGACGCTGCTCGGGGCCCTTCTTCTCTGGATTCTCGGCCTGCGCCGGACTTTTCCCCGGTGATCCCTCGACCGGCGGCGATGGGGGAGAGAGCGTTCCTCCCGCTTCGCGCTCGGCCTCTTTCAGCCAGGTCTTGAAGCCGAAGCGCTCGTAGACCGAGCGAAGGCGCACGGGGTCGGGGGCGCGCACGGCAAGGTCCTCGAGGGTGATGTCGAGGGGCACGTCGCGCTTGACGGTGAGGAGGCTGCGCGCGGTCGGGAGCCAGTCGAGCGCCTTGCGCAGGTTCTCGCCGGCCTGGCCGGAGATTTCGCCGGCGTGCGCCATCACGCCTTCGAGCGAGCCGTACTGCACGATCCACTTGCAGGCGGTCTTGGGGCCGACTTTCGCCACGCCGGGGATGTTGTCGATCTGGTCGCCGATCAGCGCGAGGTAGTCGACGATGCGCTCCGGCGGCACGCCGAACTTCTGCTTCACGCCTTCGACATCGAGCTTCTCGTTCGACATCGTGTTGACCCAGAGCGTGCGCTCGTCGACGAGCTGCGTGAGGTCCTTGTCGCCGGTGGAGATGACGGTGCGCCAGCCGCGCGCGCCCGCCTGCGCGGCGAGGGTGGCGATGACGTCGTCGGCCTCCACGCCGTCGACGACGAGCACCGGCCAGCCGATGTCCTCGACGGCCTGGCAGAGCGGCTCGACCTGCGCGGAGAGGTCGTCGGGCATCGCCGTGCGCGTGGCCTTGTAGTCGGGATAGGCCTCGTCGCGGAAGGTCTTGCCCCGGGCGTCGAAGACGCAGGCGCGGGCCTGCGCCTTATAATCGGTCGCCAGCCTGCGCAGCATGTTCAGCACGCCGTAGATCGCCCCGGTCGGCTCGCCCTTCGCGTTCCTCAGCTCGGGCAGCGCGTGGAAGGCGCGATACAGGTACGACGATCCGTCGACCAGCAACAGCAGCTTTTCAGGAGCAGTCCCCGACACGTATGGCAAACCACAAGCTAGTGAAGCCGGCCGGATTCGGCCAGGAGATCTCCCCGCGCGAGGCGTGGAAGCTGTTCGGCATTATGGCAGAGTTCTTCGAGGCGACCGAGCGGCTGAAGAACGTGCAGCCGGCGGTTTCGGTTTTCGGCAGCGCGCGCGTCAGGCCGGGCACACTTTACTACCGGCTCGCCGAGGAAACGGCGCGCCTGCTCTCCGATGCCGGCTTCGCGGTCATTTCCGGCGGCGGCCCCGGCATCATGGAGGCGACCAACAAGGGCGCCTTCGAGGGCACGGGCATCGCGGTGGGCCTCAACATCGACCTGCCGCGCGAGCAGCCTTCCAGCCGCTACCAGAACATCAGCCTTCGCTTCAAGCACTTCTTCGCGCGCAAGGTGACCTTCGCCAAGCACGCCACGGCCTTCGTCGTCTTTCCCGGCGGCTACGGCACGCTCGACGAGCTTTTCGAGGCGCTCACGCTCGTGCAGACGGGAAAGACGCGCCAGATGCCCATCATCCTCGTGCACGAGCCGTTCTGGCGCGGGCTGATCGGCTGGATGCGCGAGCGCCTGGTCGAGGAGGGCATGATCGACGGGACGGACCTCGAGCTCTTCCAGATCTGCGACGAGCCGCGCCACGTGGTGGAGAAGATCTTCGACTTCTACGAGAAGCGAGGCTTCGAGCCCTCGCCGGCGGAGCAGGAGGTGCTCCTCAATCTCTAGCGGCGTTTGAGTAAAATCGCCGCATGAGGCGCCTGACTTTCCTGGTTTTCTCGGCGGCCGCAGCAGGCGCACTCGCACAGGACCCGCCGCCGAAGCTCGAGCCGCTGCCCGAGCCGCCCCCACCGCCGGCGCTGCCGGCCGACGAGCCGGCGGTGCGCATTCCCGTGCAGGAGGGCGACAAGGTGGAGGAAATCCGCCAGGACGGACGCGTGGTAGCGCTCAAGGTGACCCCGCCGCACGGCCAGCCGTACTTCCTGGTGGACGTCTCGGGCACCGGCGCCTGGATGCGCCGCGACTCGCTCGACGAGGCGCTCGGCGTGCCGATGTGGCCGATCAAAACCTTCGACTGACCGCCCGGGCGCTTGTCGGTCTATACCCCCGTCACCGAAGCCGAGCTTTCCCGCTGGCTCGAGCACTACTCGGTCGGCCGGCTCACCGCCCTCGAGCCGATCAAGGCCGGCATCGAGAACACCAACTACTTCGTCACCACGACCGGCGGGCGCTACGTGCTCACGCTCTTCGAGCGGCTGCCGGCGGAGGAGCTGCCCTTCTACCTCGAGCTCATGGCGCACCTTGCGCGCCACGGCATCCCGTGCCCGGCGCCGGTCGCCGACCTCGCCGACCGCTACCTGCGGGAGCTGAACGGCAAGCCCGCGGCGCTCGTGACCCGGCTCTCCGGCGCCTCGGTCGAGCGTCCGGGGGAGGGGGAGTGCGCCGAGCTCGGCCGGCTCCTGGCGCGCATGCACCTCGCCGCGCGCTCCTATCCGGGCTACCTCGAGAATCCCCGCGGCCCGCGCTGGTGGCGCTACGCCGCCGAGCGGGTGCGCCCCTTCCTCGACGCGCCGGCGATCGCGCTCCTCGAGCGCGAGCTCGCGTTCCAGGCCGCGCACCGCCTGCCCGACCTGCCGCGCGGGCCGGTGCACGCCGACCTCTTCCGCGACAACGCGCTGCTCCAGAACGGGCGCATCAGCGGCGTGATCGACTTCTACTTCGCCGGGGTCGACCGGCTGCTCTTCGACGTGGCCGTCTGCGCGAACGACTGGTGCCTCGTCGATCCGAAGTCGGACCAGCGTCTCGATCCCGGCCGCACGCGCGCGCTCCTCGCCGCCTACGACGAAGTGCGGCCCTTCACGGCGGAGGAGCGCGAGGCGTGGCCGGTGCTGCTGCGCGCGGCGGCGCTGCGCTTCTGGCTCTCGCGGCTCTACGACCTGCACCTGCCGCGGCCCGGCATGCTCGTGCACGCGCACGATCCGGAGCCCTTTCGCCGGATCCTCGCGCTGCGCATCGACGGCGATTGCCCATGGATCGACTGACATGCATGCCCGCGTCGTAGCGCCGGCCGCCGGCGCCCGCTGGCTCCTGGAGGGCTGGCGCATCTTCCGCGCCGCGCCGCTTGGCTGGGTGGCGATCGTCATGGCCTACCTCCTCATCGTGCTCGTGGCCTCCTCCATCCCCGGCCTCGGCATCGCGGCCATCGCGCTCGCCACGCCGGGGTTCTCGGTGAGCTTCATGGCCGTGTCGCGCTCGGCGAGCGCGGCGGGCACGGTGCACCTCGGGCAGCTCTTCAGCGGCTTTCGCGAGGGGCTGCGGGGGCAGCTCCTGCTCGGGCTCGTGTACTTCGCCTGCGTCGCCACGGCCATCAGCATCACGGCCTTCACGACCGGCACGGCGGTCACGGCCCCCCCTTCAGGGGATGCTCCCGAGCCCGCGCCCGGCGCGCGTTCGGCGGCAGGCCTTGCGTGGTTCCTCCTGCTCTATGTGCCGACCATGATGGCGTTCTGGTTCGCGCCCGTCCTCGCCGCCTGGCATTCGATCGGCGTGGCGAAGTCGCTCTTCTTCAGCTTCATGGCCTGCCTCATGAACTGGCGGGCGTTCCTCGCCTATGGCGCGGTGCTCGGCCTCCTCGTCTTCGCCATGTCGCTCGCGGCGAGCTTCCTCGCGAGCCTGCTCTTCCCCGGGATGGACGCCACGCGGCTCGTGCTGCCGATCCTCGTCGTCGTGTATCCGTCCGTGCTCGCGAGCTACTACGCGAGCTACCGGGACGTCTTCGCCGCGCCTTCGCCGCAGCCATGACCGCGCCGCAGCGGGTGCGGGAAATCCCGTACAACTACACGTCCTTTTCCGACCGCGAGATCGTGCAGCGCCTGCTCGGCGAGGCGGGCTGGACGCTCGTCTCGGAGCTGCGCGACGAGCGCGTCACGGGCCGCTCGGCGCGGATGCTCTACGAGGTGCTGGGCGAGATCTGGGCGATCGAGCGCAACCCGTACCTGGAGAACGAGCTTCTCGCGCACCCCAGGGCGCGCTCGGAAATGCTCGCCGGCATGCGCCGGCGCCTGGCGGAGATCGAGGCGCGCCGCGCCGCGAACGACAAGGTGGCGCGGCTGCTCGCGCTCGCGCGCGAGGCGGTCGATCGCTTCGAGCGCGCGTTCGCCGAGACGCGCACCCTGCGCGCCCGGGTCACGAGGCGCCTTCGCCGCGTCACCCGGCGCGACAACGTCGCGTTCGACGGCTTCGCGCGCGTCGCCCACGTCACCGACGCCACCGACTGGCGCGTCGAGGTGCCCTTCGTCGTCGTCAGCCCGGACACCGAAGAGGAGGTGCTGCACGTCGTGCGCGAGCTGACCGCACTGGGGCTCACCATCATCCCGCGCGGCGGCGGCACCGGCTACACGGGCGGGGCCGTTCCGCTCACGCGCAATGCCGCGGTCGTGAACACCGAGAAGCTCGAGGCGCTCGGGCCGGTGGAGATGGCGCGCCTTCCGGGCGTCGCGCACGAGGTGCCCACCATCCGCGCGGGCGCCGGCGTGGTCACCCGCCGGGTCATGGAAGCGGCCGAGGCGGCGGGGCTCGTCTTCGCCGTCGATCCCACCTCGGCCGACGCCTCCTGCATCGGCGGCAATGTCGCCATGAACGCGGGCGGCAAGAAGGCGGTGCTCTGGGGCACCGCGCTCGACAACCTCGTGTCCTGGACGATGGTGACGCCGCAGGGCGAGTGGCTCGAGGTCCACCGGCTCGACCACAACCTCGGCAAGATCCACGATGCGGCGAGCGCGCGGTTCTCGCTCAAGTATTTCGATTCCCGGAAGCGGCCGTTGCGCGAAGCGACCATCGAGATCCCCGGCGCGCGCTTTCGCAAGGCGGGGCTCGGCAAGGACGTGACGGACAAGTTTCTCGCCGGGCTGCCCGGCGTGCAGAAGGAAGGAACCGACGGCATCATCGTCTCGGCGCGCTTCATCCTGCACCGCATGCCGGCGCACACGCGCACCGTGTGCCTCGAGTTCTTCGGCCGTGCGCGCGACGCCGTGCCGGCCATCGTCGAGATCCTCCAGTGGGTGCGCGGCAGGCCGGGGGTATCCCTCGCCGGCCTCGAGCACCTCGACCGGCGCTACGTGAAGGCGGTGGGCTACGCCACCAAGTCGCGCCGCAGCGCGTCGCCGGTCATGGTGCTGATCGGGGACCTCGTCGGCGACAACGTCGACGAGGTGGCGGCGGCCGCCTCCGCGGTGGTGCGCCTCGCCAACGCCCGCGGCGGCGAGGGCTTCGTCGCCGTCTCGGCCGAGGCGCGCCGGCGCTTCTGGCTCGACCGCGCGCGCACCGCGGCGATCGCCCGGCACACCAACGCCTTCAAGATCAACGAGGACGTCGTCATTCCGCTCGAGCGCCTCGGCGACTACACCGACGCCATCGAGCGCATCAACATCGAGTTCTCGATCGCCAACAAGCTCGAGCTCCTCGACGCGCTGGAGGCCTATCTCGCGGGCGAGCTGCCCGTGCGCGCTTCCGACGAGGGGCTCGCGCCGGCCGAGGTGCTCGGCGATCGCCCGGCGCAGGCCCTCGAGCTCGTGCGCGCGGTCCGGCGCCGCTGGCAGCACTACGCCGATCGCCTGGAGGAGGCGTTCGCCGAGCTGCAGTCGCACGCCACGCGCCTTTCCTGGAAGACGGAGCTTCGCGCGCCGCTTCGCGACCTCTTCTCCGGCGCCGCCTTCCAGGGCGTGCTCGAGGGGATCGACGCGGTGCACCAGCGGGTGCTCCGCGGGCGCGTGTTCGTCGCCCTGCACATGCACGCAGGCGACGGCAACGTGCACACCAACATTCCCGTCAACTCCGACGACTACGCGATGCTGCAGCGGGCGACGCAGGCGGTGGCGCGCATCATGGGCATCGCGCGCGAGCTGGGCGGGGTCATCTCCGGCGAGCACGGCATCGGCATCACCAAGCTCGAGTTCCTGACGGCCGAGGAGAAGGCGGCGTTCCGGGCCTACAAGGCCGAGGTCGATCCCGAGGGCCGCTTCAACGCCGGCAAGCTCCTCGAGGGCGCCGACCTTCGCCGCGCCTACACGCCGAGCTTCTCGCTCATCGGCGCCGAGTCCATCCTCCTCGACGAGAGCGCGCTCGGCGGCATCACGCACGCCATCAAGGACTGCCTGCGCTGCGGCAAGTGCAAGCCCGTGTGCGCGACGCACGTGCCGCGCGCGAACCTGCTCTACTCGCCGCGCAACAAGATCCTCGCCGCATCGCTCCTCATCGAGGCGATCCTCTACGAGGAGCAGACGCGCCGCGGCGCCTCGCTCGCGCACTACGACGCCTTCGGCGACGTCGCCGACCACTGCACCGTGTGCCACAAGTGCGAGAGCCCCTGCCCGGTGGACATCGACTTCGGCGACGTCTCGATCGCCATGCGCAACCTCCTGCGCCGGACGGGCCGGCGCCGGCGCAATCCCGGCACGGCGCTGTCGATGTTCTTCCTCAACGCCACCGACCCGCGGACCATCAAGCTTGCGCGCAAGATGATGATCGAATGGGGGTATGGCGCCCAGCGCTTCGCCTACTCCCTTGGCAAATACTTCTCGAAGAAGCAGACGGCGAGACCGCCGGCAACGACCGGGCGGCCGCCGCTACGCGCGCAGGTGGTGCACTTCGTCAACAAGCCGATGCCCGGCAGGCTGCCCAAGCGCACGGCGCGCGCGCTCCTCGACATCGAGGACCCGAAGATCGTGCCGATCGTGCGCGATCCGGCGAAGGTGGGCGAGGAGTCCGAGGCGGTGTTCTACTTTCCCGGCTGCGGCTCCGAGCGCCTGTTCTCGCAGGTGGGCCTTGCCACCATGGCGATGCTCTACGAGGTGGGGGCCCAATGCGTGCTGCCCCCGGGCTACCTCTGCTGCGGCTATCCGCAGGCGGCCGCGGGCGACGCGGAGAAGGGCGAGCGCATCACGCTGCAGAACCGGGTGCTCTTCCACCGGCTCGCCACGACGCTCAACTACCTCGACATCCGCACCGTCATCGTCTCGTGCGGCACCTGCCTCGACCAGCTCGAGGGCTACCGGTTCGACCGCATCTTCCCGGGTGCGCGGCTTCTCGACATCCACGAGTACCTGCTCGAGAAGGGCGTGAAGCTCGGCGATGCCGACGGGGAGCTCCGCGGCGTGCGCTACGTCTACCACGACCCCTGCCACACGCCGATCAAGACCGCGCGGCCGCTCGACGTGGTGAACGGGCTCGTCGGGGGCGAGGTGCGCCTGACCGAGCGCTGCTGCGGCGAGTCCGGAACGCTCGCCATCTCGCGGCCCGACGTCTCCACCCAGGTGCGCTTCAGCAAGGAGGAGAGCCTGCGAAGGAGCGTCGCCGCCGCCGGGGGCGCGCCGGTCAAGGTCCTGACCTCCTGCCCGTCGTGCCTCCAGGGGCTTTCGCGCTTCTCGGATGACACGGGGGCGGAGGCCGACTATATTGTGGTCGAGATGGCTCGCCGGCTGCTCGGCGAGGACTGGATGCCGGCCTTCGTGCGCAAGGCGAACGCCGGCGGGATAGAACGAGTACTCCTGTGAAGATGACGCTCCCCGAGGTCTCGCCGTCCGCGGCGCCGGAATTCGCCGACGCGGAAGGCTGCAAGGCGTGGCTCGAGCACGTCCCGCTCGCCAACGTCGCCGCCGCGCAGGCCATGCTGCTCCTGCAGGTGGAGGAGTTCAACCGCTTCGCCTGCCCGGCTTCGACGCGGCTCGCCGTCATGGAGAGCCTGCGCGAGGCGGTCCACTTCGTGCAGATCGAGCAGGCCAAGCGCTTCTCGAACCGCGCGCTGCCCATGGCCGACGCCGAGCGCACCGTCTTCGAGGACACCGACGATCTCTGGGAAGCCATGCGCGTGGGCTACCTGCACTGCGTCGACGCGGCCGCGCGCGGCGAGGCGGCGATGCGCTCGCAGGCCGGGCTCGTGTGCCAGCGCGCGCTCGCGTACTCGGGCCTGAAGATGTTCCACCACTTCCGCGCCTACCGCGAGGTCCCGGCGGCGGACTGGGGCGGCCTGCACCTCGTGTACCGCATCGCCGAGAAGCTCAAGGTCGTGCACGAGCCGGTCAAGGACTTCCTCAACCGCGACGTGCAGGACACCTCTCCGCACATCGCGTATGCCCGCGCGGTGCTCATGGCGCTCAGCAACCCGAACGAGCTCAACCAGCGGCAGCTCACGTTCGTCGCCTACCTGCTCGAGCGCTGGGCGAGCAAGCTCGACATCCTGGGCGCGCCCGTGGAGGAAGACCTCGGCGTGCCGCCGCTCGTGGCCGACATCGCGGGCGAGCGCTGCCCCGAGCGCGTCGAGCCGGGCACCGCCACACGGCTCGTCGAGCCGCGCTATCTCGATACGGCGAAGCTTGCGAAGAGCCTGCGCAACCGCGTGGGGCTGCTGCGCAAGGGCGAGTCGCCCGCCAAGCTCGCGCTCGGCGAGGACTGCGTGCAGCCCACCTGCGAGCAGCTCCTCGTCTTTCTCTACCGGCAGTGGTGCCAGCCCAAGACGGCCCGGGCCGTGGTGCGGCGGCGGACCGTCACCGAGGCGGAGGCCTGCGGCGAGCTCCCGGCCATCCACTACTACCTCTCGGGCCGGGCGTTCCGGCAGCCGGGCGAGCAGAAGGAGCTCAGCCAGAAGCAGCGCGAGGAGATCGCCACCTTCGGCCGGGTGAGCACCCGCGAGGAAGACGACTACAGCGAGATGCAGGGCTACGTGCTCGAGCGCTGGCACATCGAGGACGAGAGCGCACAGGGCATCCGCATCGTGCGCCGGGCGGCCGACCCGGGCCGGCGCCTCCTGCACGGGCAGCTCTTCGCCGTGCGCCCCACGGACGCCAAGAGCTTCATCCTCGGGCAGGTGCGCTGGCTCATGGCCGGCGGCAACGGCGACCTGCATGCCGGCGTGAAGGTGCTGCCGGGGCTTCCGGCGCCGGCGGCGGCGCGCCAGACCGGCCTCAACGTGCAGGTGGATCAGTTCGTGCCCATCCTCACGCTCGGCGCCGTGCAGGCGCTCGGCTCGGCGCCGACGCTCGTGCTGCCGGTCGGCTGGTACAAGCCCGGCCGCATTATCGACCTGCACACGACGGCCGCCACGCGCGTGCGCCTCACCGAGCTCGTCGAGCGCGGCATGGACTTCGAGCGCGTCGCCTACGAGGCCGCCACCTAAGCCATGGAGCCCGGCACCGGCCCTGCGCCTACCGAGATCCGCCTGCACCAGAAGTCGAAGGTGCTCGAGATCGCGTTCTCCGACGGCAAGACGTTCCGGCTGCCCTACGAGTTCCTGCGCGTCTATTCGCCCTCGGCGGAGGTCCGCGGCCATGGCCCGGGCCAGGAGGTGCTGCAGGCCGGCAAGCGCGAGGTCGCCATCCTCTCGATGGAGCCCGTCGGCTCCTACGCCGTGCAGCCCACCTTCTCCGACGGGCACGCCACCGGCATCTACTCCTGGGAGTACCTCTACTTCCTCGGCGAGAACCAGGAGCGCCTCTGGAACGAGTACCTGGCGCGGCTCGACGCCGCCGGCGCCAGCCGTGACGCCGCCCAGCCGTGACGCGTGACGTGAACGAGCAAACGGATTTCGGCTTCCAGCGCATCGCCGCGGGCGAGAAGCGCGCCCGCGTCGGGGCCGTGTTCGACCGGGTGGCCGACCGCTACGACCTCATGAACGACCTCATGTCGCTCGGGCTGCACCGGCTGTGGAAGCGCTTCGCCATCGACGTGGCGCGGCCGCGGCCGGGCGAGCGCATCCTCGACGTAGCCTCCGGCAGCGGCGATCTCGCGCTGGCCCTCGCGCGGCGAGTGAAGCCGGGCGGCGCCGTGTGGATGTGCGACGTGAACTTCCGCATGCTCTCGCGCGGGCGCGACCGCCTTGCCGACGAAGGCGAGCTCGCCCCCGCGGTGCAGTGCGACGGCGAGCGCCTGCCGTTTCCCGAGCATGCCTTCGACTGCGTGACCGTCGGCTTCGGGCTTCGCAACATGACGCGCAAGGCCGCCGCCATTGCCGAGATGACCCGCTGCCTCAAGCCGGGCGGGCGGCTGGTGGTGCTGGAGTTCTCGAAGGTCTGGAAGCCGCTCGAGGGCGCCTACGACGCCTACTCGTTCAAGGTGCTGCCCTGGCTCGGCGAGCGCGTGGCGGGCGACGCCGCAGCCTACCGCTACCTCGCCGAGTCCATCCGCATGCATCCCGACCAGCCGACGCTCGCCGCGATGATGACCGGCGCCGGGCTCGAGCGGGTCGAGTACTTCAATCTCGCCGCCGGCGTGGTCGCGGTCCACCGCGGCTACCGGCTTTGATAGCATTCCCCGCCTGGAGGGATTACCCATGCGCAAGATCCTGATCGCCCTATTCGCCCTGACGTTCACCGGCTTCATGGTGGCCGAGGACGCCGAGGCCCGCCGCTTCGGCGGCGCCCGCTCGCTCGGCGTGCAGCGCAACGTCACCCCGCCGCCCACGCGCCCGGCGCAGCAGCAGGCGGCGCCCGCGGGCCAGCAGCAGCAGGCGGCACCTGCGGGTCAGGCGGCCGGTGCGGCCGGCAAGGCGCCGGCGGGCAGCCGTTGGGCGCCGGTCATCGGCGGCCTCGCCCTCGGCGGGCTTCTCGGCTGGCTCTTCGCCGGCAACGGCCTCGGCGGCGTCCTGTTGCTTGCGCTGCTCGCGTTCGGCGCCGTCATGCTCTTCCGGGCCATGGCCCGTCGGGCGCCGGGCGCCGCACGGGTCGCCTATGCGGGTGGAATTCGAGAGCCCCTGCGAGACGGGATCCGGGAGCCGGCCGCCATGCCGGGCGGCGGATCGCTGCCGGCGGGCTTCGACGCGGAAGGCTTCCTCCGCGCTGCCAAGGTGAACTTCGCCAAGCTCCAGCTCGCCAACGACGCGGCGGACCTCGATGTGATCCGCGAGTTCACCACCGAAGAGATGTTTGCGGCGCTGAGCCCCGAGATCGTGGCCCGCGGCGGCACGGCGCAGCAGACCGACGTGAGCGAGCTCCAGGCGGAGCTCCTCGAGGTCGCCACCGAAGGCCCCCAGCACTGGGCGAGCGTGCGCTTCTCCGGCTTCGTGCGCGAGACGCCGCAGGGCGAGCCCGTGCCTTTCGGCGAGATCTGGCACCTCGTCAAGCCGCGCGACGGCTCGAGCGGCTGGCTGCTCGCCGGCATCCAGCAGCCGCACTGAGGCCTCCCTTCAAACCGCAGGCGCCGCTCGCCGCGGCGCTCAATCACGTCCTCGACGGGCAGGCGTGGGCGCGCGAGCGGCTCGCGCCCTTCGCCGGGCAGACGCTCGAGCTGCGCGCTCCGCCGTGGCCGGCCCTGCGCCTCACGGTGCAGGCCGACGGCCGCGTGGAGGCGGCGGGCGAAGACGAAGCGCCTTCGCTCGTCGTGACGGCGAAGCCCGAGGCGCCGGCGGCGCTGCTGCGCGGCGAGGAGCACCTGCTGAGGGCGATCGAGGTCTCCGGCGACTCGCGCTTCGCCGACGCGGTCCTCCACCTCGTGCGGCACCTGCGCTGGGACTTCGAGGACGACCTCGCGCGCCTGGTCGGCGACATCGCCGCCTACCGGATCGCCGAGGGGCTGCGCGGGCTCTTCGCCTGGCAGCGCGACACGGCGCGGCGGCTCGCCGAGTCGGCCACCGCCTACGTCGCCGACGAGCGCGGCCTCGTCGTGCGCCGCGCCGAGCACGAGCACTTCGCCGCCGAAGTGGCGCGCCTGCGCGATGCGGTCGAGCGCCTCGAGCAGAGGGTGCGCCTGCTTGGCCCCGCTGCCTAGGCTGCTCAGGATCCTGAGCGTCGGGCTGCGGCAGGGCCTGTACGAGCTCGCCCCGCGGGGCAAGGGGTTCTGGCCGCGCCTCGTGCCCTTCGCCGGGCTTCTCTTCGGCGCGGACGTGCGCTCGCCGCGCGGCAAGCGCCTGCGCGAGGCGCTCGAAGAGCTCGGGCCGATCTTCGTCAAGTTCGGGCAGCTCCTCTCGACGCGCCGCGACCTCGTGCCGCTCGACATCGCCGACGAGCTCGCCCGGCTGCAGGACCGCGTGCCCCCGTTTCCGTCCGCGCTCGCCGTGGCCGAGATCGAGCGCTCGCTGGGGTGCTCCATCGCCGAGACGTTCCGCACGTTCGACGAGACGCCGGTCGCGAGCGCCTCGATCGCCCAGGTGCACCTCGCGACGCTGCACGACGGGCGCGAGGTCGCGGTCAAGGTGCTGCGGCCCGGCGTGGAGGGCGAGATCGCGGAGGACGTGGCGCTCCTTCGCACCGCGGCGGCGGCGGCCGAGCGGCTCTCGCCCGAGGCGCGGCGGCTGAAGCCGCGCGAGGTGGTGGCCGAGTTCGAGCGCCACCTCGAGGAGGAGCTCGACCTCCTGCGCGAGGCGGCCAACGCGAGCCAGCTGCGGCGCAATTTCACGGGCTCCGAGCTTCTTCGCGTGCCGGAAGTGCACTGGGAGCTCTGCAACACGCGCGTCATGGTCATGGAGCGCATGACCGGGATCCCGATCTCGCAGCTCGATCGCATCCGCGGGACGGGCATCGACGTGAAGGCCCTGGCGCGCGCCGGCGTGGAGATCTTCTTCACGCAGGTGTTCCGCGACGGCTTCTTCCACGCCGACATGCACCCGGGCAACATCCTCGTGGAGCCGGTCGTCGAGGGGCCGCAAGGCGGGTCGCCCGCCGGCGGCGCGGGCACGGTGCGGGGCCGGTACGTGGCGCTCGACTTCGGCATCATGGGAACGCTCACCGAGGTGGACAAGGGCTACCTCGCGCAGAACTTCCTCGCTTTCTTCAACCGCGACTACCGCCGCGTCGCGCAGGCGCACCTCGACGCCGGCTGGGTGCCGCCGGGCACGCGGGTCGACGCGTTCGAGTCGGCCATCCGGGCGGTGTGCGAGCCGGTGTTCGCCCGGCCGCTGAAGGAGATCTACTTCGGCAAGCTGCTGCTGCGGCTCTTCCAGACCTCGCGGCGCTTCAACGTGGAGATCCAGCCGCAGCTCGTGCTGCTGCAGAAGACGCTGCTCAACATCGAGGGGCTGGGGCGCGAGCTCGATCCGGACCTCGATCTCTGGCAGACCGCCAAGCCCTACCTCGAGCGCTGGATGTCGGAGCAGATCGGCTGGCGCGGCCTCGTGCGCGCGATCAGGGAAGAGGCGCCCTTCTGGGCGCAGACGCTGCCGCGCCTCCCGCGCCTCGTGCACCGGGCGCTCGCCGAGGACCGGGCGGCGCCGCTCGCCGCGGCGCTCGAGCGCCTCGCCGACGAGAACGCGCGCCGCAACCGGCTGCTCGCCGTGCTCGCGGCGCTCCTTGCGGCGACGCTCGCTTTCACCCTCGTGGCGAAGCTCTTTTCGCTATGATGCGCGCGCCGCCATGTTGATCGCCCTCGTCGCATGCTGATCGCCTTCGTCGGGCTCTACCTCGTCGTGACCGTGGCGATCGGCCTGTGGGCCGCGCGCCGGGTGGGCTCGACCAAGGACTACGTGGTGGCGGGGCGGAGCGTCCCGCTCTACATGAGCACGGCGCTCGTCTTCGCCACCTGGTTCGGCGCCGAGACCGTGCTCGGCGTCTCGGCGACGTTCCTGAAGGAGGGCATGAGCGGCATCGTCGCCGACCCCTTCGGCTTCTCCTTCTGCCTCGTCATCGTGGCGCTCTTCTTCGCGCGGGCGTTCTACCGGCTGAACCTGCTCACGATCGGCGACTTCTACCGCAAGCGCTACAACAAGCCGGTCGAGGTCGCCACGAGCGTGTGCATCGTGCTTTCCTACCTCGGCTGGACTTCGGCGCAGTTCACCGCGCTCGGGCTCGTCTTCCACACGCTCTCGGGCGGGGCCATCTCCCTGGAGTGGGGAATCGTGCTCGGCGCGGGCGTGGTCATGCTCTACACGCTCTTCGGCGGCATGTGGTCCATCGCCTACACGGACCTCTTCCAGAGCGCGATCATCATCGTCGGCCTCCTCTACCTCGCGTGGCTCCTCGGCGGCGCGGCGGGCGGCTTCGACGCGGTGTTCGCGCACGCCGCGGCGGCCGACAAGTTCCACTTCTGGCCCGCGCTCGACACGCGGGAGATCTTCGCCTTCATCGCCGCCTTCCTTACCGCAGCCCTCGGCTCCATTCCCCAGCAGGACGTGTTCCAGCGGGTCACGGCGGCGAAGGACGCGGACACCGCGGTGCGCGGGGCCCTCCTCGGCGGGCTCCTCTACTTCTGCATGGCCTTCGTGCCCATCTACCTCGCGTACACGGCGCTGCTCATCGATCCGGCGATGGTCAAGCCGCTCCTCGGCGGCGACGAGAACGAGTCGCAGCTCATCCTGCCCTATCTCATCGCCAGCCATACGCCGCTCGCCGCCCAGGTGATGTTCTTCGGCGCGCTGCTCTCGGCCATCATGTCCTCGGCCTCCGGCGCGCTCCTCGCGCCGACCACGCTCTTTACGGAGAACGTGCTGCGCCACGCGCTGCCGAAGCTCACCGACCGCAGGTTCCTCTGGACGATGCGCGTGGTCCTTCTCCTCTTCGGCTTCGGCGTGATGGCGTTCGCGCTGGCGAGCGACTCGAGCATCTACCAGATGGTGCAGAACGCCTACAAGGTGACGCTCGTGTCCGCCTTCGCGCCGCTCGTGCTCGGGCTCTACTGGAAGCGCGCCACCACGGCGGGCGCGGTCGCGGGCGTGGTCGCCGGCATCGCGAGCTGGGCGCTCATGGAGCTCCTCGCGCCCGAGGCGCTCGTGCCGCCGCAGCTCGTCGGGCTCGGCCTCTCGTTCGCCGGCGTGGTCGTCGGGTCTCTGGTTTCGCGAGAGGCGCCCCATGCGGATCCGGCCGGGCACGCGGCGGGAAGGCGCTGAGCGGGCGGCAGCCCCATGCGCGCCTCGCCGCTGGCCCGCATTCTCTTCGGCGTCTACGCGCTCCTCGTCGTCTACGCGACCCTCTATCCGCTGAGCGGCTGGCGCGAGCACGGCCTGTCGCCCTTCGCCTATCTTTCGGCGCCCTGGCCAGCCTACGTCACACGCTTCGACATCGTGGTGAACGTGCTGGGCTACGTGCCGCTCGGCTTCTTCGGCATGCTGGCGGTCGTGCCGCGGACGGGCGGACCGCTCGCGCTCGCGCTCGTCCTCGCGGGAAGCGGCCTGCTTTCGCTCGGCCTCGAAGCGGCGCAGGCCTACCTTCCGGCCCGGATTCCGACGAAGGTCGACGTCCTGACGAACCTCTCGGGCGCGGCGGCGGGCGCGCTCGGCGGCCTCCTGCTCGCGCCCTGGCTCCTCGAGCACGGGCCCCTGAAGCGGCTGCGCGCCACAGCGTTCCGCCCCGGCGCGCGCATCGACGTCGGGCTGGTGCTCATCGGCCTGTGGCTTTTCACCCAGCTCAATCCCGCGACGCTTCTCTTCGGCCTGGGCGACCTGCGCGACCTCGTCGCCGACGCGGCCTCCGAGCCGCGCGCGCCCGGCTTCTTCCTTTCCATCGAGGCCTTCGTCGCCGCGGCGAACCTGGTCGTCGTGGCGCTCCTCCTGTCGCTCCTCATGGACCGGCCGCCCGGGATCGTCCGCGCCGCCGTGACGGCGCTCGTGGCGAGCGCCCTCGCGCTCAAGACCGGCGCCTTCGCCCTCATGCGCGCCGACGCCTTCGTCTGGCTCACGCCCGGGGCCCTCGGCGGCCTCGCCGTGGGGCTGCCGGCCGCGCTTCTCGCCCTCGCCCTGCCGCGCACGGCACGACTCGTGCTCGCCGCCGTTCTCGTCATGGCGGCAGCCGTGCTCGTCAACGTGGCGCCCGCGAATCCGTACTTCACGGCGACGCTGCGCGCCTGGCACCAGGGGCACTTCCTCCATTTCAACGGCCTCACGCGCCTCGTGAGCCTGCTCTGGCCGTTCGCCACGCTCGGCTACCTGATGGTTCTCGCCGCGCCGGGAAGCCGCGACCCCGGAAGGTAAAATCGGGTATGTCTTACTACGCCAGGCATCTTTTCTTCTGCTGCAACCAGCGCGAGCCGGGCGAGCGCCCCTGCTGCAACGACAAGGGCGCCACCGAGATGCGCAACTACGCCAAGAAGCAAGTGAAGGCGCTCGGCATGGCCGGGCCCGGCAAGGTGCGCGTCAACCAGGCCGGCTGCCTCGACCGCTGCGAGGAGGGTCCCTGCCTCGTCGTCTATCCCGAGGCCGTCTGGTACACCTACGTGGACCGCGCCGACATCGACGAGATCATCGAGGAGCACCTCAGGAACGGGCGCATCGTCGAGCGGCTCAGGATGTGAGATGCGGTCGAGCACCGAGCGCCGCTTCGTCTCCGGGCCGGCCGGCCGGATCGAGTGCGCGGTGGACCGGCCGGAAGGCGCCCCGCGCGGCGCGGCGCTGATCGCGCACCCGCATCCCCTCTACGGCGGCACGCTGGACAACAAGGTAGTGCAGACCCTTGCGCGCGCGCTGGGCGAGCTCGGCTACGAGACCTGGCGGCCCAATTTCCGCGGCATCGGCCAGAGCGAAGGGGCGTACGACGAGGGCCGCGGCGAGGTCGACGACCTCGCGGCCGTGCTCCAGGCCATGCCCGAGGGCACGCCGGTGCTTGCCGGCTTCTCCTTCGGCGCCGCCATGCAGGTGCGCCTCGCGCAGCGGGTGAAGTCCGAGCGGCTCGTCCTCGTCGGCGTCGCCGTCTCGAGCTTCGAGACGCCGCCTGCCCCCGAGGGCACGCTCGTCATCCACGGCGAGCTCGACGAAACGGTGCCCTTGCAGGCCGTGCTCGACTGGGCGCGGCCGCAGGAGCTGCCGGTCGTCGTCGCGCCGGGGGCCGAGCACTTCTTCCACCGCAAGCTGCACCTCCTGCGCAACATCGTCGTCGCGAGCTGGCGATGAGCGCGCCGGCGTTGCGGGCCGAGGGCCTGCGCAAGTCCTATGGCGGAAAGGAAGTCGTCTCGGGCGTCTCGCTGAGCGTCCCGCCGGGGCAGTGCTTCGGGCTGCTCGGGCCGAACGGCGCCGGAAAGACGACCACGCTCAAGCTCTGCCTCGGCCTCGTCGAGCCCGACGCGGGATCGATCGAGCTCCTCGGCGTGCCGGTGCCCGCGCGCGCACGCGAGGCGCGCCGCCGGGTGGGCGTGGTGCCGCAGTTCGACAACCTCGATCCGGACTTCACCGTGGCGGAGAACCTCATCGTCTACGGCCGCTACTTTGGCATTCGCTCGCGCGAGATCGAGCGCCGCGTGCCGGACCTTCTCGAGTTCGCCGGGCTCGCCGGGCGGAGCGACGCGCGCATCGGCACGCTCTCCGGCGGCATGAAGCGGCGCCTGACGCTTGCGCGCGCGCTCGTGAACGATCCCGACCTCGTCTTCATGGACGAGCCGACCACCGGCCTCGATCCCCAGGCGCGCCACCTCATCTGGGAGCGGCTGCGCCAGCTCACGGAGCAGGGCAAGACGCTGATTCTCACCACCCACTTCATGGAGGAGGCCGAGCGGCTTTGCGACCGGCTCGCCATCATGGACCACGGCCGCATCGTCACCGAGGGCACGCCCGCCGAGCTCATCGCCCAGCACGTGGAGCCGCACGTGGTGGAGGTGCACGGTCCGATGCTGGACGGCTGGATCGCGCGCGTCGGCAACCTCTGCCCGCGCGTCGAGCGCGCGGGGGATACGGCCTTCTGCTATGCGCCGAGCGCCGAGCCCATCCTGCGCGAGCTGGAAGCGGAGCCGGGGCTTCGCTACCTGCACCGGGCGGCCAACCTGGAGGACGTGTTCCTCAAGCTGACGGGAAGGGATCTGCGTGACTAAGGCGAATCTCTACGCATGGCCCGAGCTCAGCACGCGCTGGATCGCCGTGTGGCGGCGGAACTGGCTCGTCTGGCGCCGCCTCGCCGTGCCCTCGATCCTCGGCAACCTCGCCGATCCGCTCATCATGCTCTTCGGCCTGGGCTACGGCCTCGGGGCGATGATCGGGGAGGTGAACGGCTCGTCGTACTTCGCCTACCTCGCGGCGGGCTTCGTCGCCACCTCGACCATGTACGCGGCGACCTTCGAGGCGCTCTACTCGGCGTTCTCGCGCATGCATGTGCAGCGCACCTGGGAAGGCATCGTGAACGCGCCGATGACGCTCGACGACGTGCTCGCCGGCGAATGGGCGTGGGCGGCGACCAAGGCGCTTGCGGCCGGCGCGTGCCTGCTCTTCATCGTGACCGTGCTCGGCTACTCGACGCCGGCGCTCGCGCTCGCCGCGCTGCCGGTGGTGGTGCTCGTCGGGCTCGCGTTCGCCGCCGTCGGCCTCGCGGTCAACGCGCTCGCGAGCAACTACGACTTCTTCAGCTACTACATGACGCTGGTGCTCACGCCGATGATGATGCTCTCGGGGGTCTTCTTCCCCGTCGAGCGCATGCCGGAGCCCGTGCAGTACGGCGCCATGGCGCTGCCGCTCTACCATGGCGTGGCGGTGATCCGCCCGCTCCTCGACGGCAGGCTCGCCCCGGGGATCGCGCTGCACGTCAGCGTGCTCGCCGCCTATGCTATCGTGGGCTTCTATGTCGCCACGGTGCTCACCCGGCGCCGCCTGCTGAAGTAGCGCCATGCTCTGGGTCAAGGCGCTGCACATCGTCTTCATGGTCACGTGGTACGCGGGGCTTTTCTACCTGCCGCGGCTTTTCGTCTACCACGCCATGGCCGAGGACGCCGTCTCGCGCGAGCGCTTCAAGGTCATGGAGCGCAAGCTCTTCTGGGGCATCATGACCCCCGGCGCGGTGCTCACCGTCGCCTTCGGCCTGTGGCTGTGGCGCGGCTGGTTCGAGGGCGCCGGCGGCTGGCTGCACGCCAAGCTCTTCGTCGTCGCGCTCACGGTCGCCTACCACGCCTGGTGCTATCGGCTGCTCGTCGACTTCCGCGAGGAGCGCAACCGCCGCGGCCACGTCTGGTTCCGCTGGTTCAACGAAGTGCCGGTGCTCTTCCTCCTCGCCACGGTGATCCTGGTTGTCCTCAAGCCGTTCTGAGGCCTTCTTCGCCACCGCACCCCGCGGGCTGGAGGCGCTGCTTCTCGAAGAGGTTGTGTCCCTGGGGGCGACCGACGCTGCCGGCGTGGCCGGCGGTGTGGCGTTCAGCGGAAGCTGGGAGACGTGCTACCGGGTCAACCTGTGGTCGCGCATCGCTTCGCGCGTGCTCTGGCGCGTGGCGGAGTTCGGCTACCGGAACGAGCAGGACCTCTACGACGCGGCGCACGCGCTCGACTGGCCGCGCTACTTCGCGGTCGGGCGGACGCTCCGCGTCAACGTCACGGCGCAGAAGAGCCCGCTGAAGAGCCTCGAGTTCGCGACGCTGCGGGTGAAGGACGCGGTGTGCGATCGCTTTCGCGCGCGGCTCGGACGGCGGCCCGACATCGATCGCGCCCACCCCGACGTGCGGGTGCACGTCTTCCTGGAGGCCGGGCGCGGCGCGCTCTACCTCGACACCTCCGGCGAGCCGCTTTTCAAGCGCGGCTGGCGCGCCGGGCAGGGCGAAGCGCCGCTACGCGAAAACCTTGCCGCCGGCATCGTGCGGCTTTCCGGCTGGAAGCCGGACGAGCCGCTCCTCGATCCGATGTGCGGCTCCGCGACGATCCTCTCGGAAGCCGCCGCCATGGCTCGCGGCCGCGCGCCGGGCGCGAAGCGAAGCTTCGGATTTCAAGCACTCAAGTCTTTCGATGCCTCTCTGTGGCAGCGGGTGAGGGCGGAATCGTCCCGAGAGCATGATTCGAACCCCTCGAACCCCCGACTGTTCGGCAGTGACACGGACCCCGAAGCGCTGAAGGCGGCGAGGCGCAATCTCGCCGCGGCGGGCGTGGAGCGCTGGGTCCGGCTCGAGCAGCGCGACGTGCTCGAGCGCGAGCCGCCCGCGCCTTCCGGCGTGCTCATCGCCAATCCGCCGTACGGCGAGCGCATGGGAAGCGCCGATGAGCTCGCGCGCTTCTATCCCAGGCTCGGCGACGCCTGGAAGAAGCGCTTCGCGGGCTGGCGCTGCTTTCTCTTCACGGCGGACCTCCGCGTGCCGAAGCTCATCCGCCTGCAGCCTGCGCGGCGCACGCCGCTCTGGAACGGCGCGCTCGAGTGCCGGCTTTACGAATTCAGGATCGTCTCGGGAAGCCACCGCGGCTGAACGGCCGCCGGAGCCTCAAGCCAGGGCGGGCGAGCGTATGTGCTCGGGCCGCACGCCGATGCCGACGATGCGCGCCGGGACGCCCCGAAGGAGCGGATAGCGCGCGAGGAGCCGGACGGGCAACGGCGGCTCGAGCGGCGGGCCGCCGGCGTCGGCCCGCAGGAGCGGCGCGAGGATGGCGTTCTGGACGAGCACCTGGAAGCGCTGCGTGAGGCAGGTCGGGAGCTCGCGCCGCTCCTGCAACTTGCGCAGCGCCTCGACGGTCACGGCGTTCTCGCGCAGCGGCTGCCAGAGGAGGTTCGCCGCCGCCACCGCATCCTGCAGCGCGAGGTTGATGCCCACGCCGCCCACCGGCGACATGGCGTGCGCGGCATCGCCGATGCAGAGGAGCCCTTCGGCGCACCAGGTCTTCAGCCGGTTCACCTGCACGGTCAGCAGCTTCACGTCGTCCCAGGAGGCGAGCTCGGTGACGCGCTCGTCCGGAAAGGGCAGCCCGGCGCCGAGGCGTGCGCGGAAGGCCTCGAGGCCGCCGGCGCGAAGGGCTTCCACGGTCCCTTTGGCGATGACGAACGCGCATTGCCAGTAGTCGCCGCGATTCAGCATCACGACGATGCGCCCGCGGTCGAAGCGCGCCATGGTCGCTGGCGGGTCGCCCGCTTGCCGAGAGAGCCGGAACCAGAGGACATCGATGGGTGCGCCGAGGTCCTCGACGGCAAGTCCCGCCCGCGCCCGCACGTCGGAGTGGCGGCCGTCGGCGCCGACGACGAGCGCGGCCTCGACCTCGAGCGGTCCCTGCGGCGTGGACGCGCGCACGCCGCAGACGCGCCCGTCGCCCGAAAGGAGCAGGTCCTCCACCTTGGCCTCCATGTGAAGGCGGAAGCCGGGAAAGCGGCGCGCCTTGTCGGCGAGGAAATCGAGGAAGTCCCACTGCGGCATGAGCGCGATGAAAGGCGCTCGCATCGGCAGGCGCCGGAAGTCCGCGACGGCGACCTCGCTTCCCCCGATCCAGGCGCGGACTTCGTCCACCCGCTCGTGCGGGAGCGCGAGGAACTCCTCGAGCCAGCCGAGCTCGTGCATGAGCTCGAGCGTCGACGGATGGATGGTGTCGCCGCGGAAGTCGCGGAGGAAATCGCGGTGCTTCTCCAGCACGGCGACCTGCACGCCCGCGCGCGCAAGGAGGAGGCCGAGCATCATCCCGGCAGGGCCGCCGCCGGCGATGCAGCACTGCACCGATGCGCTCACGCGCTCAGTCTAGCGCCTGGCGAGGCCCGAGGCGTGTCCAGGCGGCGTTTCCGCCGCTCACCCTCGGCCCATATGCCGGCCGCAGGCGCGGCCGGCGGGCGCCCACCGGATGACGCTCGAATGGCTTCTCCGAGCCCTTGGGCTCGCAGCGCCAGTCGAGCCGCAGCCGGTGCATGAGCCGCAGCGCGTCGAAGGGCGCGTGCACCTTCACGTCGTTGTCGAAGTACACGTACACGTCGTGGCCGGCGCGCGCCCAGGCGCGGATGCGCCGCGCCCAGGCGTCGAGCGCCTCGTCGGTATAGCCGCTCGTGTAGAGCTTCGCGTCCCCGTGCAGGCGGACGTAGACGAAGTCGGCCGTGACGTCGAGGAGCTTCGGCCACTTGCCCGCGGTGTCGGCCACCACGAGGCCCATGCCGTGCGCCCGGAGGAGGGCGCGGAAGTCCGGGTCGAGGAAGCTCGGATGACGCACTTCGAAAGCGTGCCGCAGGGGGCGGTCGGCGTCGATCGCGAGGCGCGCGCGGCCGCGCATGCGCGCGTCGCGCCGGCGGGCGAGGGCGAGCGCCTCGGCGCTCGAGCGCGGCAGCGCCGCGAGGAAGGGCTCCAGCCGCTCGCGGCGGTACGCGAACATCGGCGGGAGCTGCCACAGGAAGGGCCCCAGCTTCTCCTTGAGCTCGAGGATGCCGGAGGCGAGGAAGTTGGCGAGCGGCTTCTCGAACCGGGTGAGCTGCAGCATGTGCGTGATGTAGCGCGATCCTTTCACCGCGAAGACGAAGCCCGGCGGCGTCGCCTCGTACCACTCGCGGTAATACTCCGGACGCTGGAGGGAGTAGAACGAGCCGTTGATCTCCACGGTGGCGAAGTGCGCGGCGCAGAACTCGAGCTCGCGCCGCTGGGGCAGGCCCTCGGGGTAGAAGACGCCGCGCCAGGGCCCGTAGCGCCAGCCGGAGATGCCGACGCGGATCATGGGCGGCCTACGCGAAGCGGAGGTTCTTCCAGACCTGGGTTTGGCGCGCCTTGGCGAGGCCGTCGTGATCGGTGAGGTCGAGCCGTAGCGGCGTCATGGAGACGTACCCCTGCTCGATCGCCCAGCGGTCGGTGCCTTCCTCGGTCGCCTCCACCGGCACGACCGTGAACCAGTAGTGGGTCCGGCCCATGGGGTCCTGTCCGGGGACCACGCGCCCGTCGTAGTGGCGAAGCGACTGGCGCGTCCAGTGCGTCCCGCGCGGCGGCTTGGACGGGAAGTTGACGTTGACGAGCGGAAGGTCCGGCACCTCGAGCAGGCGCTCGAGCACCGTCTCCACCCAGGGGCCCAGGATGTCGAAGCGGGGCTCCTCGTTGTCGTTGGCCGGCGCGCTGAGCGCGATGCCGCGCAGGCCGAGGAGCGCGGCTTGCTTGGCCCCGGCGAGGGTGCCCGAATGCCACATCGCGTTGCCGAGGTTCGTGCCGAGGTTGATGCCCGAGAGGACGAGATCGGTCTTCTCCCACAGGGTGGTGCCGAGCATCACGCAGTCGCCGGGAGTGCCGTTGACGCGGTAGCACTCGATGTCGGCGAGGCCCGGCACGTCGGTGCGCTTGTAGCTGAGCGGCCGGCTCGCCGTGATGGCCGCGCTCGCCGAGGACATTTCCACGCCGGGCGCGACGACGCGCACGTCGCCCAACCGGGCGGCCACTTTCGCGAGGGCCGCGATGCCCGGGCTATAGATGCCGTCGTCGTTGGTAACGAGGATTCGCATAGGCTTTTCGCCTTTCCCGGACCGCATCCCTCGATCCAGCAAGTTCCGTGCGAATCACGTTGATCCATAACCCGGGCGCCGGGACGGGAAACGGCGAAGAGCCGGGCGCCGACGCGCTCCGCGACAGCCTGCTCGCGCTTCTCCGGCGCGCGGGGCACGAGGTGTCGCCGCATCCGACCGATGACGGCGACTGGAAAGCGGCGCTCGAGGAAGACGCGGACCTCGTCGCGGTGGCCGGCGGCGACGGCACGGTGAGCCGGGTCGCCAAGGCGATGGCGGGCCGCGGCATTCCGGTCGCGCCGCTTCCTGCGGGCACCGCCAACAACATCGCGCGCACGCTCGGGCTCGTCGGCCGGCACTGGGAAGAGATCGTCGCCGGCTGGCCGCACGCGCGCCGCGTCCGGCTCGACGTGGGGCAGGCGATCGGGCCGTGGGGCACGCGCGCCTTCATCGAGGGCGCGGGGGCCGGGCTCTTCCCGTGCCTTCTCGAGGACGCCGCGTCGGAGGATCGCATCGAAGGGGCGAGCGACGAGCCCGCCGAGCGCGTCGCCGCGGCGCTCGAGCTGCTGCGCCGGCAGGCGAACGCCTGCACGCCCATCGAGCTTCGCGCCGCGCTCGACGGCAAGGACGTGTCGGGCGCCTATCTTCTCTTCGAGGCGCTCGTTCTTCCCTACGTCGGCCCGAACCTCTACCTCGCGCCCGACACCACGCTCGGCGACGGCACGCTCGACATCGTCATGGTGTCGGAGGGCGAGCGCGGGCGGCTCCGCAATTACCTCGAGCACTGGCAGGACAACCGCGAGCGGCTCGCCGTGCTGCCATCGCGCCGGGGGAGGTGCCTGCGCTTCGAGTGGACCGGCTTCCCGTTCCACGTCGACGACGTGCTCTTTCCCGACCCGCAGGCGAAGATCCCGGAGCGCGGGTCGGTGGAGCTCTCGATCGTCGACTCGGTCGAGCTCCTCGCCCCGGACCCGCCGCAGCGGAAGGGCTAGCCCGCCGGCGTGGCGGGCGCGGGCTCGTTCGCGAGCAGGCGCTCGACGTAGCGCACGAAGCTCGGATCCTCGCCGTGCAGCAGATCGGGCAGGCTCGCGCGGAAGTCCGCCCGGCGGCACCACTCGAGGATGTAGTCCTCCCACGAGTTCCAGCGCCGCGCCTGCTTGGGCGACATGTCTTCCTCGTAGAGCAGCAGGTACGCGCGCTCGAAGAGCGACATCAGCATGTTGAAGATGATGAACTGGCGCTCCTTCTGCTCGGGGGTGAGCGCATGCGTGATGGCGCCGGCGGAAAAGAGCTGCAGGTCCGGATTGGCGAGCGCGACCTTGAGGAAGTCCTGGTAGTTGTCGGAGAGGAGCTGGTAGACCTCTTCTTCCTCGTTCTCGCGCTCCTTGCGCTGCTCGTACAGGAACACGCCGATGGCGAGCGGCAGGCCCACCACCGTGACCACGTAGCTCATGAGCTCCCAGGTCTCGAGCGAGAAGAGCACGGGCTCCTCAGCGCGATCGCTTCTTCGCCTTCGACGACCACTTGGAGCGCGCGCCCTTGGCGGGCGGCGTCATGAAGCGCTCGCCGGTGCTGCCGGGGCCGGGTTCCGGAATGGGGCGGCCGCTGTCGCGCCACTCGACCGCGGCGGCGAAGCCGAACTGCTCGGCATAGCGCTTGAACCACAGGCCCTCAGGAGAGTGGCGGGTAATGCCATCGAAGAGGGTGGCGAGCATCTGCGTCTGCTCGACCCCCAGGCGGTCGATGGCCTGGTTGATGACGAGCTTCTGCATCATGAGCTGGTTCTTCGGCACCCCGGCCATGCGCTCCGCGAGGCGTGCCACGGCGGCGTCGAGCTTCGAGAGCGGCGCCACTTCGGTGGCGAGGCCCCATTCATAAGCGGTCTTGCCGTCGATCAGGTCGCCGGTCAGCATGAGCCGCTTGGCGCGCATCGCGCCGAGCCGATAGACCCACATCGCCGGCGACGGGCAGCCCCACACGCGCACCGGCATGTAGCCGATGCGCGCCTTGTCCTCCATGACGAGGAAGTCGCAGCAGGTGGCGATGTCGCTGCCGCCGGCCACCGCGTAGCCGTGCACGCGGGCGATTGTGGGCTTGTACGAGCGCCACAGGCTCATGAAGTCCTCGGTGTTCTTCTTCATGAACCGGTAGTCGATCATCGGATCCCAGGGGAGCGGCTGCGTGTAGACGTTGCTCGGATCGCCCTCCGCATACGCCTTCAGGTCGTAGCCCGCGCAGAACGCCTTTCCCGCGCCGCGCACCACGATGACGTGCACCCGGTCGTCCGCGTTCGCCGCCTCCACCGCCGCCCGGATCTCCCCCGGCATGGCGTCGTTGATGGCGTTGAGGCGCTCCGGGCGGTTGAGGGTGATGGTCGCGATGCGACCGCTCACCTCGAGCTTCAGCGTGCTGAACTTCGGCAT
>CAYWSG010000015.1:40512-49437 GCA_964461055.1 uncultured Enterobacteriaceae bacterium
TCCTTCACCACGTAGTCCCAGTCCTCTTCCGCCTCCAGGTCCGTCGTCTGGTTGGGCCCGTGCTCCGTGCGCCGGGGGACGAAAGCCGTGCGAAGCCCGTGCGAGCGGGCGGCCCGCAGGTCGTAGTTATGCGCCGCCACCAGCATGATCTCGCCGGGCTCGAGGGCGAGGAGCTCGATCGCGCCGCGGTAGACCTCCGGGTCGGGCTTGTAGTGCCGGAAGATCTCGGCGCACAGGATGCAGTCCCAGGGCAGGCCGCCGTGCTTCGCCATGTTCACCATGCACGCCACGTCGCCGTTCGACAGGGTCGAGAGCACGTAGCGGGTCTTCAGCCGCTTCAGGCCGGCCACCACGTCGGGCCAGGGCGAGCAGCGGTACCACGTGCGATTCAACTGGATGGCCTCGGCTTCGCTGAGCCCGGTCACGCCATACTGGCGAAGCAACGGGTCGAGCCGCTTGCGGTAGATGCCGTCCACGTTCGTCCACGGCCACTTGCCTTCGCGCACCGCGTCCATGCCGGGGCGATAGCAGCGCTTCCAGTCGTCGACGAACGCCTCCCAGTCCGCGCTGATGCCCTTCTTCTCGCCGAAGGCCCGAAACTGCTCGATCAGGCTGCTCCGCCAGTCGACGACCGTGCCGAAGACATCGAACACCAGCGCTTTCACCGCCATGCCATTCCTCCTGTGGGTGGGTCCGGAAGGAACTTTAGCGGACCCGGTGAAACTCGCATCACCTCCTGCGAACTTGGCTACACGTGGAGCAGGCCGCGGAAGCCCCGTGCCGCGTAGTACGACTGCGCGCCGTTGTGGTACACGAAGACCTTGCCGTAGCGGCGGTCGCAGAAGAGCGCCCCGCCGAGCGCGCGGATGTCGGGCGGCGTGGCGATCCAGCTCGACGTCTTCGTGTCGAACTCGCCGAGCGCCTGCAGCGCCCGGTACTGCTCTTCCGTCAGGAGCTCGAGGCCCATCCTGGCCGCCATCTCGACGGCGCTGTCCTTCGGCCTGTGTTCCTTGCGCGACTCGCGGGCCTCGCGGTCGTAGCACACGCTCCTGCGTCCTGCCGGGCTCTCGGCCGAGCAATCGCAGAACGTGATCGCTCCGCTCTTCCTGTCCCGGCCGATCACGTCCGGCTCGCCGCCGGTCTCTTCCATCGCCTGCAGCGATTTCAGCGCAGCGGCGTTGCGCTCGAGCCTCGCCTCGACGTCGGCCCATGCAAGGCCCTTGTGGCGTTGCAGGTTCTTCTCGAAGCGCTCCTTCAATACCTGAAGCAGGCTTCCGCTCTGTTTGGCTTTCATCAGGCCGTGGGTGGCACGTAGACCCCGCGGTAACGGGTGTCAGGCGTCCGTGCGCCGCAGGACGACATGCGTGGCTTTCTCCGACGCTGCGAACTCGACGCATTTGTATCCCAGAGCCCGCAGGTTCACGCCTTCGAACAGCCGCTCTCCCGCGCCGAGCAGGACCGGTGCGATGGCGATGTGCAGCTCATCGATGAGCTTCTCGCGCAGGTACTGCTGGATGACGTTTGCCCCGCCGCCGATCCGCACGTCCTTTCCCGCGGCCGCCTCGCGGGCCCTGTCGAGCGCTTCGCGGATGCCGCCCGTGACGAAATGGAATGTCGTGCCGCCTTCCATGGCGAGGGGTGGGCGCGCGTAATGCGTCAGGACGAAGACCGGAACGTGGTACGGCGGATTGTCGCCCCACCATCCTTTCCAGCTCATGTCCGGCCACGGCCCGCGAACCGGCCCGAACATGTTCCGCCCGAGGATCCAGGCCCCGACATTCCGGAAGCCGCGGGAAGCGAAGTCTTCGTCAATCCCCGTCGTGCCGCTGTCCTTGCCGAACAGGGCGCGCTGGAACGTACGGGTCGGGATCGCCCACTCGTGCAACTCCGTCCCGCCAACGCCGAGCGGGTGATCGACGCTCTGATCCGGGCCCGCTCCATATCCGTCGAGCGAGATGGTGAAGCTTTCAACGCGAACTCGTGTCATCTTCCTGGCTCGGTTTGGAGGTCTAAATACGCGGCCAGCCTCAGGAGGCCGGGTCAAAGTGAAAGACGCGCAGCTCCTGGTCGCAACGGCAGGCCTTCGCGAGCCGCGCGACCCCACGCAACACGCTGGGAAAAGAGATCAGATACTTGGCCATGGCTACAGGGTCGCCCAGCGGACCGTCAGCTGCAACCGGTTGTTAGACGTCGGTCGCCTGACGTCTCAACGTTTGCCTTCCATGGGATCCGCTCGGGAGGCCCGGTCCCCGAGCTGTTCGGCGAGCCCGACGAGAATCCCTTCGGGACCCCGGATGTAGCAGAGCCGGTAGATGTCCTGGTAGTTGACCACTTCGTCGACCACCGTGGCACCGCGCTTGCGGAGCCGGGCGAGGGTGTCGTCGAGGTCCTCCACGGTGAACATGACACGCAGGTATCCCAGCGAGTTCACGGGCGCCGTCCGGTGATCGGACGCGATGGCGGGGGCATCGAAGCGCGAGAGCTCGAGGCGGCCATGACCGTCGGGCGTGCGCATCATGGCGATCTCGACGCGCTGGCCGCGCACTCCCGTAACGCGGCCAGCCCATTCGCCTTCGATCGGCATGCGGCCTTCAAGCGTAAGGCCGAGCTCCGTGAAGAACTCAATGGCGGCATCGAGGTCTTCCACCACGATGCCGACGTTGTCCATGCGCTTGACCGTCAAAATGTCTCCTGGCGTCTACCGTCCGCTATCGGGCGCCATTGGCTATTCTCTCGTTGCCTTGCGTTCATGCTCACCGGCGCGCGCGGCCGGGCGGTGGATGAATTGAGACGCGCGCGTATCCGCGTGCGGCGTGCTGTTAGCCTGCTACGGCTGGAGGATTTGGAGATCACGGCAGATCTTTCGGGCAAGAAAGTCGTTGATCTCCCTGTGGCGTGGAACCGTAGAGGTGCGGTTCGCAGCGCGATTCACATGAACGGTGTGTTTATCGCCTTCTCAGCCCAGTATAGCAAGGGCCCTTCTCATGGCAGGCTAACAGTTGAGCGGCGCGCACGTGACGGCGCATGACCGTCTGCTCCAACTGCCTTTTAGGCGAGCAGCCTACCCTTGGTGGAGGGGGACCGGGGGTGTCGACTGTCGAGCGGCATCGGCATGCCGGCCGCGGGTGCGGGCGGCGACGCGGCGGATGGCTTCGGCGAAAGCATGCACCAGCGGCGCGGGGGCCTCGACGCTGCGGCGCGTATATAGGCCGAGCGACGGGAGCGGCATGCGGGGCGAGACGGAAAGCCGGCGGACGCCGCCGCGGGCGACTTCATCGCGCGCGTGCTCGAATCGCGCCGTGCCGAGGAGCGCCGGATCCATGCGCAGGACGCCGCCGACCGTCACTGACGAAACAACTTCGATCACCGGCTCGGGCGGGGCGAGGCCTTCGTTGAGGAACGCGGTCATGAAAGCCTGGCGTACCACCGTGTCCTTGGGAGGCGCCACCCAGCAGGCGGTATGCAGGTCGGCCCAGCGAAGCTGCCGGCTGCGCGCGAGCGGATGGCCGGTCGAGCACAGGACGCAAAGCTCGTCCTCCAGCGAGACTTCCGTGCGCAGGAGCCGGAGCTGGTCGCTGGTGAGCGACTCCGATGCGATCGCGCCGAATACGCAGTCGAGCTCGCCGTCCAGCAGCCTGCGGATCAGCTCGCGCACGCGTCCCTCCTGGATCTGGATGCGCGCGCCCGGTGCGCGCTGGCGCAGTTGCGCGATGGCGCGCGGGAGCACCGCGGTCACCGAAAGCGCGCCCAGGCGCAGCACGCCCTCGGCGCCGGTGCGCAGGGCATCGACATCGTCCCGCCCGCGCGCCAGCTCGCCGAGGATCACGCGCGCCCGGTACACGACGGCCTTTCCGAGTGCATTGATCGCGAGTCCCTGCGGCCTGCGCTCAAATAGTCGTGCGCCGAAGCCGGCTTCGATTTCGGAAAGCATCTTGCTGAGCGCGGGCTGGCTGAGATGGAGGCGGGCGGCCGCGGCGCGCAGGGTGCCGGCTTCCGCAAGCGCCACCAGCAGCTCGAGGTGGCGCAGCCGCAGCCTGCGCACGAGGTAGTCCGAGTCAGGCTTCACGACCGGGGTGGGGCGCCGCGCGCTTCTTCTTGATCACGAATAGTGATCACCGTATCACGATTGATCAATTTTCAGGAAGTGGCGCAAGGCCTATGGTGTGCACGCCATGAACGGTCTGCGCTCCCGCACGGTCCGCTCCCCTGCCGCGCCGCTCTCGGGCGTGCGCGTGCTCGATTTCGGCCAGTACATCGCCGGGCCTGGCGCGGCCATGGCGCTCGCCGAGCTCGGCGCGAGCGTCACGAAGGTCGAGCCGCCGGGCGGGGACCGGGCGCGGCACATCGGCCGCTACGGCGAAGCGATGATCCGCGCCTACAACCGGGGCAAGCGCTCGATTGCCCTCGACCTCAAGAGCGAAGCCGGCAGGGAAGTCGCCATGCGCCTGATCGCGGGCAGCGACATCCTTGTCCAGAACCTTCGGCCGGGCGCCATGGACGAGCTCGGGCTCGGCCCCGAAGACGTGCGGGCCCGTCACCCGCGCCTGATCTATCTCTCCATCACCGGGTTCGGCCGCCATGGCCCTTCCCGCGGGCGCCCAGGCTACGACATCGCGGCGCAGGCCGAGAGCGGGTTGATGTCCGTCACCGGCGAGCCGGACCGGCCGCCGCAGAAGGTCGGCGTGCCGATCGTCGACGCCGCGGCCGCGCAGCTCGGCGCGCAGGCGGTGCTCGCGGCGCTGTACGGGCGCGAGCGCTCGGGCGTCGGCGAGACGCTGGAGATCTCGCTCCTGGAAACGGCCCTGCACCTGCAGGCGGCGACGTGGTGCGAATACCTGGGCGGTGCGCCGGAGCCCAGGCGCATCGGCGACGGCCAGCCGCACAACGCGCCCGCGTCCGAGGTTGTCGAGACGCGCGACGGCTTCATCGTGCTGTCGGCCTATGCCGAGGACCACTGGCAGCGTTTCTGCCGCGTCGTCGGGCGCGAGGAGCTGGCGACCGATCCGCGCTTCAGCGACAACGCGCGCCGGGTCGCGCACCGGGCGGAGCTGCGCGAGTGCCTGCGCGAGTGCCTGTCGCACTACACGAGCGAGGAGTGCGTCGCGATGCTGGCACGCAACCAGATCGTCGCCGGCGCCGTGCGCAACTACCGCGACGTGCTGGCGAGCGAGGACGTCGCCGCCAGCGGCATCGTGGTGGAAGCGGTCGCCGCGGATGGCGCGACGTACCGGGCCCTCGGGATCCCCTATCGCATGGGAGACGCCCCCCGGCCTCAGCCGGCTGCCGCGCCAGCGTGCGGCGCGGACACCCGCGAAGTGCTGGCGGAAGCCGGCTACTCGGAGGCGGAGATCGAAGCCCTGCGGCAAAGCAAGGTGGTTGCATGAGTGCCACAACCTCATCCGTCGTTTCCTCGGGCGGCGTGGGCGAGGACGCGGCGGTTCGTGACGCCATCGTCCAGACGGTGCCCCTGTACGAGATGATGCGCATGCGCGCGGCGACCACTGCGCGCCGGCATCCCAGCCTCGGCTTCGCCGCCGAGGACCGCGAGTCCCGCATGCGCTGGGTCAACCAGTTCACCCACACGCACCGGCGGCTCGGCCCGAACGACCGGGAGGTCGTCAGCCCGAACAACGACACCGTGTACAGCAACGCGTGGCTGGACCTTTCGCACGGCCCGGTGCTGATCGACACGCCCGACATGGGCGATCGCTACTGGACGCTGGGCCTGCTCGACGCCTGGACCAATCCTTTCGCCTACGTGGGCCGCCGCACGACGGGCAACCGGCGCCAGCGCACGCTCGTGCACGGGCCGGGCTGGCGCGGCGAGCCTCCCGCCGGCGTGGACACCGTCATCGCGGCGCCCGGAGACGACGTGTGGATCATCGGGCGCATTCTCGTCGCCGATACGCCCGCCGATCTGGAGCGCGTGCGCGAGCTGCAGATGCAGATCGCGGCGCGGCGCCTGGATGGCGGCGATGCGGCGGTGCGGCTGGATACGCGCCTGGACGGGCGCGCGACCGGCGTTCCCTCGGCCGCGCTGTACCGCGCCGTGGTGGATGAGGCGCTGTCGCGCAATCCGGTCCTGCCGGGTGAGAACCTGCGCTGGCCGGTGAGCGAGGAGGCCTTGGCCCGCGAGCTCCCGCGCGTGTATGACGAGCTGAGGCAGAAGGAACAGCCGCACGCGCTCGGAGGCGGGTGGGCCTTGCCCGTGGCCGTGCGCAGCCATTGGGGGAGCGACTACCTGACGCGCGCCCGCGTCGCGCGCAACCTGATCGGTGCGCTGGGCATCGAGGAGGCCATGTATCCCACCGCCGAAGTCGACGCGGACGGCGAGCCCTTGCACGGATCGCACGCCTACGAGCTGCGCTTCCCTCCGGGAGCCGGTCCGCAGGTGGACGCCTTCTGGTCGCTGACGCTCTACCGCCGCAGCGATTGCCTGTTCGTCGCCAATCCCATCGATCGCTATTCGATCGGCGACCGCACGCCGGGCCTGCAGCACGAGCCGGACGGGAGCCTCGTCATCCGGATGCAGGCATCCTGCCCGGAGCCCGGCGTCAACTGGCTCCCGACGCCGGAGGGAGAGCTCTTTTACGTCGTACTGCGGCTGTACCAGCCGCGACCGGAGCACCTGGAGTATCGGTACTCGTACCCGCCCGTGCGCCGGCTGTGAACCGCTTTCACCACGAGAGGAGACCGTCATGAACATCACTCGCCGCCACTTGCTCGGCGCTGCCGCCGCCAGCCTGGCGCTTGCCGGCCTGCCGGCGCGCGCCCAGGCGTGGCCCTCGCGTCCTGTCCGGCTGGTATGCCCTTACGCGCCGGGCGGACCGAGCGACATCCTGACCCGCCTGCTGGGCGGGTACCTCTCCGACCGGCTGGGGCAGCCCTTTGTGGTTGAGAACAGGGCGGGCGCCGGCACGCGGATCGCCAACGACTACGTCGCGAAAGCAGCGCCGGACGGCTACACCCTCCTGCATGCGGCCGCTCCGATCGCGATCGGCCAGGCGTTGTACTCGAACCTGCCCTATGACCTGCGCAAGAGCTTCGAGCCGATCGTCAGCACGGCCATCGCCCCGCTGTTCCTCGTGGTGAATGCGCAGGCGCCGTACAAGACCGTGGCGGAGTTCGCGCAGTGGGGCAAGTCCAACCCGAACGGCCTGACGTTCGGCTCGCCCGGCCAGGGCTCCGCGCCGCACCTCACGATCGAGCTGCTCCTGCGCGCAATCGGCGGGAAGGGCGTCGTGGCGCACTTCAAGGGCGATGCGCCCGCCTACGCGGATCTGCTGGCCGGGCGGATCGACGCCACGCTGACCGCCATCTCCAGCGCGATCCCGCACGTCCAGGCGGGCAAGCTGCGCGTGCTGGCGGTCGCCACCGAGAAGCGATCGCCGCTCTATCCGGATACGCCGACCTTCGTGGAGTCGGGCCTGCCGACGGTCGTGGGCTACGGCTGGTACGGGCTGATGGCGCCCGCCGGGACGCCGGCCGCCATCGTGAACCGGCTCAACGCGGAGGCGAACGCCGCCCTTGCGGACACCGAGATCGCGAAGAAGGTGGAGGCTGCGCGGCTGCAGGTGCGGGGCGGCACCGCTTCCGAGTTCCGCTCGTTCCTCGACAGCGAGGTGCAGAAGTGGACGCAGCTCATCAAGGCCGCGAACCTCAAGGTCGACTAGCCGGCGGTCGTCTCCGTGGCCAGGCGCGCCCTGAGCGCGGCCTGGTTCGTTCAGACGACTTCCACGACCAGTGAGTACGTCGGCGAGTTTCGGACCGTGCAGGTCATCGGGGAATGGACTTCCCCCCACTCGACGAGCTGGCGGAGCTGATCCTCGGGCACATCCTCCGCCCCGATCTTCACGCGGGTCGTGAGCGAGGAGAGGCCCGCCGAGACCTCGTCATCGAGACCGAGATTGCCTCGCACGTCCGCCGTGCTCTCGACGGTGGCTTCCAGGGTCGTCAAGCGCACCCCCAGCATGGCGGCGCGCATCGCAATCGCCGTGGTCGTGCAGCTCGCCAGGGAAGCGCGAAAGAGCCAGCCCGGATTCGGCGCGGAGCCCCCGCCGCCCATCGTCGTGGGCATGTCGGTAATCAAGGCCTCGCCGTTCGGCCCTTTGACTTCGCACCGCAGCCCGTCAAGGAGCCGGGCCGTCGCCGGTGCCCCCTTCGACTTTGCCTTCTCGGGCTGCTCGATGACCGCGCGGCTGACCTTCTCCAGCGCTTCCCGAATGCTGGTCCCCGACATACCGTCCTCCTCTCGAAAACGTTGTCACGGCTACGGCTGACGTCCCGGGAGCAGCAGGCGGGACGCAGGAGCGCCGGCTCGCCAGTGTCGCTCACAACCCGCTGTTTGGGCAGTGGGTTGTAACACTGACACCGGATCGCGCTATCCGCTAAGAATGGTCCGGTCGGGCGTCCTGTCACCCGGACCGGACGTGGTCCTTGACCCGCTGGTACGCGGCCCGGACCAGCGCGACGAGCGCCTCCCGATCGATCTCGGCGCCCGGGCGCAGCTTCACGTGCCGCATGCGCTTTCCGGTTCCCTCAAGCAGCCCCGCCGGATCCTCGAGGCATGCGCCCAGGAAGAAGCCCACGTTGACGTGCGCCGTGAATGCATTGACGTAGCCGAACGCCGCGTCGCCCACGCACGCGGTCGGATGGCCGTCATGCAGCAGCTCGCGCACATCGTCGCCGCATTCGCGCATCCGCTCGAACCAGGGGCGCGCAAGCGCCGCGAGCGCTCCAGTGTGACGGTCGAACCATGCATCAATCGCGGGGTCCCGCTCGACTGCTGTCGGAAACCGCAGCAACTGCACTCGCCCGCTCACCGTGGCCATTTACGCCCTCAGGCCAATGCATGCGATCTCACGTCCTCAGGACCTTCTCCATCGACTTGCCCTTTGCGAGCTCATCCACCAGCTTGTCCAACCA